>NZ_AHBC01000038.1:0-152510 GCF_000236625.2 Halomonas sp. GFAJ-1 | reverse complement strand
GCAACGGAATGTGATAGAACGCTGCTTTAGCTGGCTTAAAGAATGTCGCCGGATCGCCACACGCTATGAAAAGCTGGCAAGTAGCTTTAAGGCGATGGTATGCGTGGCGTGCATCGACCGTTGCTTGCGAGCCAACTTTTCGTACAAAACCTAGTCCAAGCATGACCGAGCCAAGCAGGGCCGCCAACGCGACTAAATCATAGCGAAAGCGCCCCCACATAAAGGCAGCCAACGTTATGCCCAGAACAACAAATACCAAGGTACTAGGCGCTAGCCCCAAACTTTCCAATGTCATATGTATGCCACCTCCCTATGTTGCGGACATCCATTTAGCACGCCACACAGTGGGCGACGCGTAAGCCCTTGAGTCAGGTGCAATGACTATACGACCGTAAAGCTCCTGAAAACAGTGACATCCGCCAAACAAATAACAAAAAGCCTGGCGTGGCCAGGCTTTGATAGGCATATACGTGAACCTTCTTTATTTTTTCATACTGGCCAGCAGCCGCTCAACAGCCTCAAGATGCTCCGGCTCGTTGTGACACATACCCTGGAAAACTGCGCAGACATCTAAAAAGCCTTTTAGCTCCATCGTGGGCGCCATTTTCATCAGCCGCTTGGTTAAACGAGTGGCCTTAGGAGGCTGGGCGGCTATTCGGTTGGCATGCGCCATAGCGGTCGCCATCAAGTTGTCTGGTTCAACTACCTCTAGCACCACGCCGTAGGCAAGCGCCTCCTCTGCGGTAATTATTCGCCCAGAAAGCGTCAGCTCAAAGGCGCGTTGGTAACCTATCTGGCGCTGCATAAACCATGCACCGCCGTCGCCCGGGATGATCCCCAGGTTAAGGAAGGTTTCACCAAATTTAGCGCGGTTTGAAGCAACACGAATATCGGCCATATTGGCCAAATCAAACCCTGCGCCAATAGCAGCTCCGTTAACCGCGGCAATAATCGGCACTTCCACCCGATCAAGCGCCAGCGGCATGCGCTGTATGCCCCGTCGATAGCGCTCGGCAACTTCGGCAACGTCACCTGCAAAGTCGCCGCCCCGCTCTGCCATATCTTTAACGTTACCACCTGCGCAGAAGGCAGAGCCCGCGCCAGTCACCACCAGTACGGAAACCTCTTGGCAATGGTTTACCCACTCCGCGGTCGCTACAATATCATCCACAAGCTGGGTGCCCGTTAGCGCATTACGCACGTCATGGCGATTTAAGGTAAGCGTTGCTACACGATTTTCCAGCGTTAACGTAGCATCAACTAGTTCAGGTACCGCTTGGCTCATTGGTCACGCTCCACAATAATTCGGGCATCAACAATCGCATAGCCGGTCTCATGACTTTCCGGGTAGGCAATTATCGGGTTCAAGTCTAGCTCGTGGATACTAGGGTAGGCCTCCACCAAACGGGAAATTTGTACCAGCAGCGAGACTAAGGCCTGCTTGTCGACACCTGCGGCACCGCGCACCCCAGCCAATACTTTTTGCGCTTTAATCTGGTTAACCATAGATTCTGCATCAGCGCGGCTAAGTGGCAACGCACGAAACGCTACATCTTCAAGCACTTCGACAAAAATACCGCCCAGACCAAACATCATGACCGGGCCAAAGATCGGGTCTCGAAGCATGCCAACAATCACCTCCACGCCCTTCTCGGCCATAGGGGTTACCAATACCCCTTCAATATCGGCACTAGGGTCGTAGGCGTAGGCACTTTCAAGAATCGCCTGGTAAGCCTCGCGAAGCGCTGCCTCACCCACAAGGTTTAGCTTTACCCCACCCGCATCCGATTTATGAAGGATATCTTTCGACACCACCTTCATAGCAAGCGGTTTATCGCCAAAGTGGCGGGCAATGTCGTTAAGCTCGTCAATGCTTTTTGCTAGCGGCTCATCAGGCACTGCCATACCGTGCTCGGCCAGCAGTGCCTTAGCTTCAAACTCTAGCAAGTCCCGCCCTTCGGCTCGGGCTGTTTTAAACATAGTTTGCCCGGCTACTGAAGGCTGTACGGGATCGGCTGCGACATGAACCGCTCGGCCAGCAAGATACTCGCCGCGCTCACCTAAGGCAGAAAGCACACGCACTGCATGTTCAATGGAGGCATACACTGGCAAGCCTGCTTCATGCAGACGCCGAAGCGCGGGTGGCTTAATCGGCGCATAGAGGCTGTAAATGACAAGCGGTTTTTCATTGGCGTTGGCGAGTTCTACCATGGCTTCGGCGCCGCGCATTTCATCCCCGAGTAAGGACTCCGCAAAACGCATGCTATAACCACCAAACATACCCACCAAAAACACGCTATCAACGCCCTCATCCGCCATAACGATTTCAATACAGCGCGCCAGCAGTGACGGATTGGCATCAGAAGAGCCAGCAACATCGACGGGGTTGACGGTAGATGCCTGGGGCAGTAGCACGCCCCGTAACGCAGTACGAGTATTGTCGGAGAGCTCTGCTAGCTGTAATCCAGCCTCTGCCAGGCGATCGGCAGCAATGGTGGCTTGGCCGCCGCCATCAGAAATCACCGCAACGCGCTTACCGGGGGCTTTTTGCAGCCGCCCTAAGCCTTCCGCTACGGGCAAAATTTCATCCGAGTACTGCACAACGCTAACACCCGCTTGGCGCAGTAGATCAACGGTCATCTGGTAGCTGCCCGCGAGTGCCCCAGTGTGCGAACTGGCCGCTTTCTGGCCTTGTTCGGTGGCGCCAGACTTGTACACCACCACGGGTTTCATGGCGGTCACATCCCGGGCAACATCTAAAAACTTGCGGCCATCACGAAAGCCTTCCACGTAAAGCGTGGCCACCCGGGTATGCTCATCTTCCCCCAGGTAGCGCAGGTAATCGTTAAACCCTATATCGCTTTGATTGCCAGGGCCAATATAGGTGCTAAACCCCACCTGGCCGTTGTGCTGCGCTTCAAGCGCGAGCGAAAGCAGCATATTGCCCGATTGGGACACAATCCCGATATCGCCAGGGGTGACGTTATCCAGCGCCAGCAAATTAATGTGGTGGTGAAGGTTAAACATGCCTGAGGTGTTGGGTCCGATAATCCGCACACCGTGGGCGCGGGCTGCCTCCATCATTTCTGCTTCCAGCGCCGCGCCCGCCTCGCCAGTTTCACCAAAGCCGCTGGCGAGAATGACCGCCCCTTTTACGCCTCGGCGGCCACACTCGGCGATTAGCGCCGGCACCGTCGCGGCAGGGGTACACAGCAGCGCCAGCTCAGGAGTGCCTGGCACCTCACTGATAGAGGGCCATGCTTTCACGCCTAAAATCGTGTCAGCTTTAGGGTTAACGGGGTAAATAGTGCCGCGATAGCCACCTTTTACCAGCCCCACCATGGCTTTATAACCACGCTTGGTAGGGTCAGCAGAGGCGCCGACGACGGCAATGCCGGTGGGTGCCAAAATAGCGTGTAACGGGCTGCGTAGCGGGAGATTGCCTTCAATGGTGTTCATGGTGTCACTTGTCTAAAAAGAGTAAGAGGACGAACTATTTGCCTTGGAAATTCGGTGCGCGCCGCTCAGCAAACGCATCGACACCCTCTTGCCAATCCTCGGTGGTAGAACAGGTAAACACCGCGTCTAATTCCTGCTGTAGCTGGCTCTCTAGGCTGGTGTGGCCACCACGGTTGACCAAAGGCTTTAACATGGCCATGGAAATCGGTGCCTGGTTGGCAAGCTTTTCCGCTAACGCCAACGCTTTTTCGCGCAAATTTTCCTGGGCGTGGCTGGCTAGCGCCAGGCCAATGGCGGCAGCCTCAACCCCGGCAATCTTTTCGCCCAAGTAGAGCAGCCGCCGAGCCTGGGTTAGCCCTACCAGTTGAGGTAAAAGTTTAGAGACCCCGCCCCCTACACAGGTGCCAATACTGGTTTCAGGGAAGCCAAGCTGGGCATCATCTGCCATCACGATAAAATCGCAGGACACCGCCATTTCTGCCCCGGCGCCTAAGGCATAACCATTCACTGCAGCGACCACGGGCTTGTTAAGCTTAATGATTGCCTCGCACACGTCGTTGCCTAGCTCTAAATACGCACGGCGCTGGAAAAGCGTGCGTGCTGCACCGCCGTGGGCCTTCATGTCCGCCCCTACGCAGAATGCCCGCCCCTCACCGGTAAGTACTACCGCTCTTACATCGGGCGTTTGGGCAGCGTACTGCAGCACATCTAATAGCTCACGGTAGAGCGCTTCGATCACCGCGTTCAGCCGCTTCGGTCGGTTAAAGCGCACTTCCAACACACGGTTATGCTGAGAGACCAGCAGCGTTTCGTAGCAGGGCAATGTACGGTCAGCGGAGGACATCGTATTTTTAAAACCTCTAAGAACTGAGCATCAAAAAAAGAAACATATGTTCTATTTTTTTAAAAAAAAGAAACATATGTTTTGCCAACGATAGGGTATTCAGTACAAATCAGTCAATACATGCGTATCAAAAACATTTATTATTGGCACAAACGTTTTATATTACTTTTGGGAGCACGCCATGCCTGACCCCCACCACCCACATCCAACGGGCTTGGACGAGATTAATCAGCGGCTTGCTGAAAGCTATCCCACACTAAGCCCCCAGCTAAAGCGCGCGTCCAGCTATGTGCTGGAAAACCCCATTGGCATCGCCTTTCAATCAGTCCGCAAAACCGCCGCGGCCGCGGACGTAACGCCGTCAACGCTGGTTCGTCTAGCCAAACGGTTAAATTTTGAAAGCTATGAGCAGTTTCGAGACGTGTTTCAGTCCGCCGTTCAGTCAGCACCCGTTGAGCTAAGCGGGCGTGCCAGCAAGCTAAAACATCAGGCCAACCAGCCTGAAGATGCGCTGTTTGTTGAGGTAGGTGATGCCGCTTTCGATAACATTGGCCGCCTATTTACGGCTGATAATCAGGCGCGCGTTAAGGATGCCGCCCAGCGAATCCTGGCGGCTCGTCGGGTCGCGGTCGTCGGGTTTCGGGATACGTTTGCCTGCGCATATCACTTTGCCTACGTAGGGCGGATTGCCATGCCTGACGTGGTGTTAATCCGGGGATTAGAAGGCGGCTTGCTTACCGAGCTGGATCATTTCAATGAGCAAGACATAGTGGTAGCGTTTGGCTTCGAACCCTACTGCGCAGAAACAGTAAAAGCACTAGAAGTGACACGCGCTAACGGCGTACAGGCCATCGTAATTACCGATACGCTGCGCTCACCCCTGGTACCCGGAGCCAGCGTTACCTTTACGGTTGCCAACGCCACGCCGCACTTTTTCCCCTCGATACTCTCGGCGATTACCTTAAGCGAAGCGATATTGGCAGAGTGCGTGGCCTTTGGCCCGGACCAACTGGTTGATAACGTCGCCAGTTTTGAGAGCCGGATGCGCAAAATGGGGGCTTACGTGGAAGTGGAATAAAGAGGTAATCACCCAGGGCAGCCGCTCCCATAAGAAGCGGGTGCCGCTGAGTGCTAGGAGCGCATGCCCATCATGGACGGCTAAGGAAGCAGGATGGTTGAACCGGTCGTTTTACGGCTCTGCAGCGCATCTTGCGCTTTACCCGCATCCTGTAACGAGTAGCGGTTTGCAATATCAATCTTAAGCTTGCCACTCTCAATCATGGCAAAGAAGTCTTCACACATCATCTCTAGGCGTTCGCGGGTATCGGCGTAGCCATTCAGGCTTGGCCGGGTCACAAACAGCGCGCCTTTTTGGTTAAGAATGCCGATATTCACCCCATCCACAGGGCCAGAAGCATTACCAAAGCTCACCATCAGTGCGCGGGGTTTTAAACAGTCCAGCGACATTTCCCAGGTATCTTTACCTACAGAGTCATAGACCACATCACACATTTCGCCGTTAGTCAGCTCCCGCACCCGCTCCACGACGTTCTCTTCGGTGTAGTTAATCGTCGCCCAGGCGCCGTTCGCCATAGCAAGATCCGCTTTTTCTTGAGAGCTAACGGTGCCGATTAGCTTAACGCCTAACGCTTTAGCCCACTGACAGGCAATAGAGCCAACACCCCCTGCCGCCGCGTGGAACAAAATGGTTTCACCGCCTTTTAACGCGTAGGTTTGGCGAAGTAAATACTGCACGGTTAAGCCTTTCAGCATGCTGGCAGCGGCAGTCTCAAAATCAATAAAGTCCGGTAGCTTGACCACTTTAGCAGCCGGTAGCGTATGTACCTCAGCGTAGGCGCCCAGCGGGCCTTGGGCATAGGCAACTCGGTCACCCGCTTTCAGGTGCGTCACGCCTTCGCCCACCGCGTCTACCACGCCCGCACCTTCAGTGCCTAAGCCTGAGGGCATAGACGGCGCGGGATACAGCCCGGTGCGGAAATAGATATCAATAAAGTTAAGCCCTACCGCCTTGTTGGCAATACGCACCTCACCGGCACCAGGCGCTGCGGGCTCAACATCTACCCATTCCAACACCTCTGAACCACCCGTCTTTGAAAACTCAATGCGCTTAGTCATACTCAAGGCTCCTTTATTATTCATTGGCCGTACTTTGTGTCGCTATCCAACCGCGTCACAACCGATAAATCAAGCAATAGCCCATCTGTGGAGAAACATCCGTGTCATGCAGCCATGCTAAACTTCGCTATCTAATCGGTCACTTTTAGAAGGCTGTTGTATGATGCATCCCACAATCAACTTGCCCACTCTTATTGCTCACCGTGGCTATTCAGCCGCGGCGCCAGAAAACACCTTAACGGCGGTTCGTGCCGCCTATGATGCAGGCGCCACCTGGGTAGAATTGGATGTTCAACTGCTTGGCGATGGTACACCGGTTATTTGGCACGATAGCGATGTTAGCCGCTGCTCCGACGGCCGTGGAGAGCTTGCCATGATAACCTGGCAGCAAGTCCAGCACTTAGACGTTGGCAGTTGGTTTGGCGATGGTTTTTCTGGGGAGAAAATGGCCAGCCTAGAGGCTATGCTTGCGCTACTTAACGAGCTAAACATGGGGGTGAATTTAGAGATTAAGGTCAATAAAGGCCGCGACCCCATCGCCCTCGTCGACACCGTAATGCCAAGTGTATTGGCGGCGTTACCCGCCGAGCGATTAATCGTCTCATCATTTGACCCCGCTGCCCTAGCCCACTGCCGCCATTTTGCGCCTAAAGAAGCGCTTGCGCTTGGGGTGCTGTTCGGTAGCACACCAAAAGAGTGGCGCGCCCAATGCGAAGCGGTAGAAGCCTTTAGCATTCATGCGCACTGGCCGCATTTAAAGCGCTCCCAGGCCGACGCCATGCGAGAAAATGGCTATCAAGTTTTGTGTTACACACCCAACGACCCCAGTGCTTTTGATAGCCGCTGGGCATGGGGGGTCGCCAGCGCTATTACCGATGAACCCGCCGCCTTCCAGCGCTACCTTAATAACCAACGCCAGCACGGCTAAGGAAAACAATGAAATACCTAGGCGCCCACGTCAGTGCCGCAGGCGGTGCTGACCAAGCCGTTACCCGTGCCGTGGAAATCGGTGCAACGGCGTTTGCTCTGTTCACTAAAAATCAGCGTCAGTGGAAAGGCAAACCGCTTACCGACGAAGCCATTTCGGCGTTTAAGCAAGCCTGCAAAAGGCACGGCTTTGGCCCCGAGCAAATTTTGCCCCACGACAGCTACCTGATTAACCTTGGCCACCCAGAAACAGAGGGGCTGGAAAAATCCCGCGCTGCGTTTTTAGACGAAATGCAGCGTTGTGAGCAGTTGGGACTCACGCTGCTCAATTTTCACCCCGGCAGCCATTTAAATAAGATCAGCGAGTCCGATTGCCTCAAGCGGATTGCTGAGTCGCTCAACGAAGCGCTAAGCCATACTCAAGGCGTCACAGCAGTCATCGAGAACACCGCAGGCCAAGGTACTAACCTTGGCTGGCGTTTCGAGCATCTCGCGGAAATTATCGAACACGTCGACGATAAAACCCGGGTTGGCGTCTGTATTGATACTTGCCACGCCTTCGCGGCAGGCTATGACTTACGCACCGCGGACGCCACCCAAGATACGCTGAATGAGCTTGGCAAGGTGGTGGGTTTTGAGTTTTTGCGGGGTATGCACCTCAACGATGCCAAAAGCACCTTTGCCAGCCGCGTTGACCGCCACCACAGCCTAGGGAAAGGCAATATCGGATTAGCTGCGTTTACCACTATCATGCAAGACGCACGCATTAGCGGCATTCCCATGATCTTAGAAACTGTTGAACCTGACATTTGGGCCGATGAGCTTAACTGGCTGCGCGCTCAGGCGCCGGAAGCGGCCCCAGGTAGATAGTGAATCACATCGTGAAAGCGTAGCCGCGTGGCGGTGTTATTACGCATGGCGTGGGGCCTGTCGGCAAAAAAGCGCAGCCCCTCGCCCGCTCGAAGGGTTTGCCAGCGCTCATCAATGCGCAGCTCCATTTCGCCTTCCACCACGACGATATGTTCCACGACCCCACTGGCGTGAGCAGATGACTCACTGATTGCTCCGGGTGCTAGCTCAATCATAAACATTTCAAAGCCCAGTAGCGGATCGTAAGGGAAGAGCAACCGCGCCTGCATCCCCACGCTATCCTCCCCCCATACCGACTCCCAACCATCCCTATGCAGCTCCCCCAGCGCGGGCTTATCACCATCAAATAACCTAGAAAACGAGACTTTAAAACCGCTGGCAATTTTCCAGAGGGTAGACACCGTCGGGCTAGATTCCCCCCGTTCAATCTGACCCAACATCGCTTTGCTTACTCCGGTAGCCCCAGCAGCACGGTCGAGGCTCCAGCCACGCTCTTTGCGAAGCTGTTTAACGGTTCCTGCGATATGTTCAGCAATAGTATGGGGCGCGCTTGCCATTGGGCTCTCCTTTAATGAGGTTAGTTAGTTTACCGACTACTTGCCCTTACAGCATGGCCCGATTGGCAACTTGGTTTTAGCCCCCATTTTGCAGACTCACGCCTGCTTGCCTAGGCTTACATGAGGTTTATTGTATTAACGAAACGCAAGGAGCGATTAATGAGCGATACCGACCTAGGCCTAATGGACGCACGCTCGCTGGCCCAGCTCTATGAAACACACAAAGCCTCACCCTTAGAGGCAACCCGAGCTGCACTAGAGCGTATTGAGCGGTTTAACAACCAAGTAAATGCTTACGTGTATGTAGATAACGAGGGCGCCGAAAACGCTGCCAAGGCTTCAGCAAGGCGCTGGGGGCAAGGAAAACCGCTGAGCCCTATCGACGGTGTACCCGTTTCCATTAAGGATCTTACCCAGGTGGCGGATATGCCCTGTCGAGAGGGGTCGCTCACCATCTCAGATGCGCTCTGCGATACCGATGCACCACCCGCCAGAATGTTACGAGAAGCAGGCGCAATTATTCTTGGTAAAACCAACACCCCTGAATTTGGCTGGAAGGCTGTCACTGATAACCGGGTCTTTGGCGCTACCGCTAACCCTTGGGATACACGACTAACAGCGGGCGGCTCTTCCGGTGGGGCCGCTGCGGCGGCAGCGCTAAATATGGGCGTGCTCCACCAAGGGGGTGACTCTGGGGGATCTATCCGAATTCCCGCATCATTTACCGGCGTTTTTGGTTTTAAGCCCACGTTCGGCTGGACACCCCAATGGCCGCCTTCTAAAGAACCCAGCCTTTCGCATTTAGGGCCACTTACCCGTTCGGTGAAAGATGCGGTCAGCATGCTCAATGTTATGGGCCGCTACGATTATCGCGACCCCTACGCCACCCGAGGCCAGCCAGCGTGCTGGGGTGAGGACTTGGATAAAGGCCTGGAAGGTTTGCGTATTGGCTTTTCAAGCGACTTAGGCTATGCCCAAGTTGACCCGCAAGTAGCAGCACGAGTGCGAGAAGCTGCCGATAAACTTGCGGCACTTGGCGCGGAAGTGGTTGAGGTAGATCCGGGGTTCGAATCGCCGCTGGATACGTTCCGCAAGCTCTGGTTTACCGCTTCGTTAGAACAGTGGTCACAAATGAGCAGTGCCCAGCGGGAACTGTTAGACCCAGGCTTAGTTGCCAATGCTAAAGAAGCAGAAAGCTGGTCAGCGGTTGAGTTATTTCGCGCCCTTGCCGACCGTGCCACACTCACCCAGCGACTAGAGTATTTTAATCAGCAATACCACCTATTGATGACCCCCACCGTGACCCTTCCTCCATTTGAAATTAACCATGAAGTCCCTCCAGGCAGTAAAATGCGCGACTGGGAAGAGTGGGCGGCGTTTAGCTATCCGTTTAACCTAAGCCAGCAACCCGCCGCTTCAGTGCCCTGCGGCTTTACCGAACAAGGCTTACCCGTAGGTTTTCAACTAGCAGGTGGTAAATATGACGATAAACGCGTGCTGAGAGCTTGCCACGCCTATATGCAGGCGCATCCACCTCGCTTCCCTAGCATCCCGAACCCCGCTCACTTCGCAAGCTAATCGCACCTAGCCGCCATCAAGCTTCCAACACTGCCATTGTGCGTTATGACGCACAATGGTAGCCTTACGCTTTGTGCGCTATAGCGCACATTTATGTGCGTAAGTGAGGTCCCTATGGAAGCGCCAAACACCACTAAGCCTTCAGCTATCACCACCCCAAAAACCGCATTTTGGGGCGACGTGAGCCTGTCGACCGTTACCGCTGGTTGCGTAGCGGTGATTATTGGCTATACCAGCTCAGCGGCGATTATCTTTCAGGCAGCGGCCGCTGCCGGTGCTAGCGCTGCACAAATTAGCTCTTGGCTATGGGCCTTGGGGGTGGGTATGGGGCTTACCTCATTAGGACTTTCGCTCCGCTACCGCATGCCGCTGCTCACCGCATGGTCTACTCCTGGGGCTGCCTTTTTAGCCATCAATTTACCCGGCGTGCCCATTGAAGAAGCTATTGGGGCATTTCTATTTTCCGCGCTGCTACTCACACTTTGTGGAGTCACTGGGTTGTTTGAGCGCTTAATGCGACATATCCCTGGCGCCATTGCATCCGCGCTGCTGGCGGGTATTCTGCTGCGCTTTGGGTTAGAGCTGTTTAACGTTATGGAGAGCCAATGGCTGCTACCTCTCGCTATGCTGGCCACATGGGTAGCTGGCCGACGTTTATGGCCGACGCTCGCAGTGCCTTGTGTGCTGCTAATCGGTGTGCTGATTGCCATGTTTCAGGGGCAAATAAATGTACAGGGGCTTCCGCTCACTCCTACCGCACCGGTGTTTACCGCGCCCGTTTTTAACCCTGCGACGTTAATAGGAATTGGCATACCGCTCTTTGTGATTACCATGGCCACCCAAAACTTACCTGCTCTAGCAGTCTTAAGGGCAGCAGGTTATAAGCCTAACAGCTCACCCTTAATTAGCTGGACAGGTGGCGCAACTCTGCTTCTGGCACCCTTCGGTGGCTACGCACTTAACATGGCCGCTATTAGCGCAGCGGTGTGTATGGGGCCAGATGCTCATGCTAACCCACAGCGCCGCTATACCGCAGGCGTCGCCGCTGGCGTGCTCTACATCATAATGGGCATTTTCGGCGCAACGGTCACCGGCATATTTAATGCCCTACCTAGCGTTTTAGTGATGGCACTGGCGGGTATCGCACTCCTGAGCACATTAGGTAGCGGCCTGGCAGGTGCTTTTGAGAAAAGCGAACAGCGCGATGCCGCTATCGTGACGTTTTTGCTAACCGGGTCAGGCATTTCACTACTGGGGATTGGTGGTGCTTTTTGGGGGCTGTTGGCGGGCTTAATCGTGCTGAAACTTACCACTTTCAAGAAAAAGAGCCTTGGCTAACGTGCTTTAAAATGAAACGCCCCCAGGCGCTCATTGACGGCAGGGGGCATTTCAAACGAAGGGAAAGCTCAACGAGGTGGGCCTACCCTTGTATTAATCTACGTAGTGATGCGCTTACATCGTCGAAAGACGCTCTTCATCCAACACGCCAGACATTCGCACCATCGCAAGCGCTTCGTCTAAGCTGTCCACCTCTTCGATCATGACCAGCTCATTTTCCAGGCTAACAGGCTGACCGGCTTTATCTGACAGCAACTTTTCTAGTGATGCGACGTCCATGGCATCATCCAGTTTATGCACATCTACTGATGCGCTGCTGTTGCTAGGCAGATAGATAGTGCCATTAGAGAAGTCAACTGCGTAAGCAATGACGCCCGGCACAATAAAGAACAGCAAACCAACACTGTTGGCGATGGCCACTACAGGATCTACATCGCCACTTAACTGCCCTTTTCGCTCAGGATAAAAAAGCGTTCCACACCCACTGAGTGCTACGATGGAGACACCCACCGTCGCCCCCGCTAGCCAACGGCGCAATGCTTGATGCATGAAGGTTACCTCATTGTTCCAAAGTACCGATAGCCGGTGGCAATGCCACGTAGAGTTTGAATTAACAGACGCTATCGACCCACAAATCCCGACAAGTTTAACACAATTCAACCTAAGCGCTGCTAAGCAAATAGCGGCAGGATTTTGCCGCGTTAACCGCTTCACCGTACAATGCCGCTTTAAACGCACATCAACGTGCTAATGTCAGCGTTAATGACGACCCAACAAACCAGCGTTACCCCTACAACCAAGGAATGCTCACGCCCATGCGCGCCAGCCAATTATTGATTGCGACATTAAAAGAAACCCCGGCCGACGCTGAAGTCATCAGCCACCAGTTAATGCTGCGCGCCGGGATGATCCGCCGTCTTACGTCGGGCCTTTACACTTGGCTACCCCTTGGCCTGCGCACTCTGCGCAAGGTGGAAGCCATTGTGCGAGAAGAGATGAACCGCGCCGGCGCCCAGGAAGTCTTAATGCCTGCCGTCCAACCTGCCGACCTGTGGCAGGAGTCTGGCCGCTGGGAACAGTACGGCCCTGAGCTTTTACGCTTAAAAGATCGCCACGACCGTGACTACTGCGTTGGCCCCACCCATGAAGAAGTAATTACCGATCTGGTGCGAAAAGAGATCGCCAGCTATAAACAGCTGCCGATTAACTTCTACCAAATCCAAACTAAATTCCGTGATGAGATCCGCCCTCGTTTTGGCGTGATGCGCTCACGTGAATTCATCATGAAGGATGCCTACTCGTTCCATCTGGACGAAGCCTCCCTCAAAGAGACCTACCAAGGTATGTACGATGCCTACACGCGCATCTTTACCCGTCTGGGTCTCGATTTCCGCCCGGTCATTGCCGATAACGGCTCCATTGGTGGCACGGGTTCCCACGAATTCCACGTGCTGGCCGACTCGGGTGAAGACGACATCGTGTTCTCTAACGAATCCGATTACGCAGCCAATATCGAAAAAGCGGAAGCACTGCCTGCACCGCTGGGCAGCAACCCTGAACGCGCCGCCCCTAGCGAAGAGATGCGCCTGGTCGACACGCCCGATGCCAAGACCATTGCCGCCCTGGTTGAGCAGTTTAAGCTACCCATTGAAAAAACCGTTAAAACACTCATGGTACACGCAGCTGAAGGTGGCCTGATCGCCCTACTGGTGCGTGGCGACCACGAACTTAATGAAGTAAAAGCGGAAAACCTGCCCCAGGTTAACCCCCCCCTGACCATGGCCAGCGAAGAAGAGATTCGCGCGGCCGTCGGCGCAGGCCCAGGCTCGCTTGGCCCGGTTGGGCTCAAGCTCCCGGTGATTATTGACCGCAGCGTCGCACTAATGAGCGATTTTGGCGCCGGCGCTAACGTCGATGGCAAGCACTACTTCGGGATTAACTGGGAGCGCGATGCTGCCCTTCCCCAGGTAGCCGACCTGCGTAACGTGGTAGAAGGCGACCCCTCACCCGATGGTAAAGGCACGCTCTCCATCAAGCGTGGCATTGAAGTGGGCCACGTTTTCCAGCTTGGTCAGAAGTACTCCCAGGCAATGAATGCCAGCGTACTGGGCGATAACGGCAAAACCAGCCACCCTTGGATGGGTTGCTACGGCATCGGCGTAACCCGCGTAGTAGCCGCCGCTATTGAGCAGAATCACGATGAATCCGGGATCATCTGGCCCAACGCCATCGCGCCGTTCCAGGTCGCACTCGTTCCCATGAACGCACATAAATCTCAGCGGGTGCGTGAAGAGTCTGAACGCCTCTACCAGGCGCTCACCGCGGCAGGCTTAGACGTACTATTAGACGACCGCGACACGCGTCCAGGCGTTAAATTTGCAGATTTAGAGCTTATGGGCGTGCCTCACCGCTTGGTCATCGGTGACCGCGGTTTGGACAACGGCGAACTGGAGTACAAAGGCCGTCGCGACAGCGAAGCCACCATGATCCCCGCCGAGAAAATCGTTGATTTTCTGCGCGAACAAGCGGGCTTTAGCAACGCACAGTAACCGCTTACGACGATGTCGCTGAGCGCAACAATAGGCCGTTTGCAGCGGATGCTAAGGTGGGCACTGGCCGTCATATTCGTCGCCTCGCCACTGCAAAGCGCAGCAGAGCCACCGCTGCGCTTAACCTTAGAAGCCAGGTACCAACAAACCGCCTATCATCAGTGGCAGCTGGAACAGTGGCGCAGCCGAATGGATGCGCCACTGTCTCGCTTTATCAGCGATCCAGACCGGCGCTATGCGCTGTTAACACGCCTCTACCACGAAGCCCACCTAGCGGGGCTGCCCCCCAACTTAGTATTAGCCCTCATTCAAGTGGAAAGCGCCTTTAAAGCAGACGCGGTGTCGTCTGCCGGTGCCGTCGGCTTAATGCAGATCATGCCCTTTTGGGTGGAAGAGTTAGGCCTGCCCATTGATGACCTCACCGAACCTAACCGTAACTTACGCTACGGCTGTACTATTTTGGCCCACTACTTAGCCGTTGAACGCGGCGATTTCACCCGTGCACTGGCGCGCTATAACGGTAGCCTTGGGCAAACTTGGTACCCTGAACGGGTGCTGAAAACATGGCGTGACTATTGGCGCTAACGCAGCTTTTAGACTTCATCCGTTAGCGCTGACTTCATCCATCGGTCCTGCTGGGTAAAATTCCGAGAGAGACCTTAAAGCACGTGATTAAAAGCACTCACCCAAAACAGTTAAGCTGTGTGTACCAGCATCTGTGAGTACATCGTTAATGCGATAACATGACTTTTCGACGTAATAGATACATGATCAAGGCCTTTATTGTCGTTAATTAGGTCTACCGCTATGCCCCTGTTGTGTAAAAGTGCTGGTCTACGCCATTTTGCATGGCCGCTAAGTATTCTGGCTACGTTGCTTAGCGTTCAAGCTCAGGCTGCCACAGTAAGCGTTACAGATACTGAGGGCTCCCCTTTAGAGCATGCTGTTGTAGAGTTATATATTGAGGGTACAGCCACCCCACCAGCCACCGATAAAAACATTATCCAACGGGACGCTGCCTTCCACCCTACCGTCACAACAGTCCCTACTGGCAGCCATGTCGCATTTCCAAATGAAGACACGACGCGACACCATGTCTTTTCGTTTTCTCCAGCTAAAGTCTTTGACCTGGAACTTTTTTTAAATGAAACGCCGCCGCCTATTCACTTTGATCAAGCGGGTGTGGTGGTATTGGGCTGCAATATTCATGACCAAATGCAGGCGTTCATCGTGGTAAGCGATGCCCCCTACGCTGCGCTCACGAATGCTGACGGTACTTTAGACGTCCCTGACCTCCCAGAAGGCCGTCACCACATGCGGGTATGGCACAGCCGCATGGATGACCGCCAAAACGTTTGGTGGGAAGGCGATATCAGTGATGCAGACACACTAACCGTTAGCCTTGAGCTCAATGCCCTCACACCAGAACCTCCCACGCTGTCGCCACTGCAGCAGCGCTTTCGTAATGCCACGCATACTCAGCAGTAGCGGGCACTGCTGTTCACATCTTTGGTACTGAGGTAACGATGCGTTTTCGCACGCGCTTAATGCTAGTGCTTTTGACAGTGGTGATCGTTTCGCAGCTGGCCACGGGGGTGGCTTTTTTGCGTGCCACCCAAAATGATGCGTTAGCGAAGGGAAATCAGCGCTTAGAAGTAGGCGCTCGCGTGCTGGAACAGCTGCTTGATATCCGCGGCGAACAGCTGCGCGATAACGTGGCTATCTTGGCCGACGATTTTGGCTTTAAGAGCGCTGTCGCTACCCAAGACACGGCTACGCTCTACTCGGTATTGGCCAATCACGGTGATCGAGCCAGTGCCGACATGGTGATGCTTAGTGATTTAAACGGTAACGTGCTGGCCAGCAGCCACCATGAGCAGCAGAGCGCAATACCGTTTCCCGAGCTATTTCAACGCGCTCGGCAAACAGGGAGCGGCGTTGGCGTAGTGATTGACGAGGGCCAACCCTATGAGTTTGCACTGCTACCGGTGCGTGCCCCTAACTTAATTGGCTGGGTTGGCATGGGGTTTTTAATTGATGAAGAGGTGACACAGGAAATCCACGCCCTTACCGGGCTAGATGTCAGCATCGTAACCTACGATGCCACTGGTGAAGTGCGCTATCTGGCAAGCTCCTACCATCAACAGCTAGCAATGCAGCTGATGGACGACAGCGAAGAGCAACTGAGGAGCGGCAGCTATACCAACCGTAGCCTGATGAGCGACGATAATCGCTATTTATCTTACTCACTGCCCCTGCTCACCGACGGCCAGTATCAATCTTTTGCATTCATTCAGCTTTCCCGTGATGAGCTGCTAGGCGCTTACAGCCGTCTACAATGGCAATTATTGAGCATTGTTGCCCTTATGCTGATTCTAACCTTAGCGGCGGCTATGTGGAGTGCTCGCAGCATCAGCAAACCACTGATTGCGCTGGCCCAGGCAGCCAAGCGCATTGGTCAGGGTGAGCGTATCGAATACATTCCTGAAGGCTCAACCGTCGCTGAAACCAAACAGCTCGCCACCACGCTACTCTCCATGCAGCAGGACATCGCCAAACGCGAGGCCACCCTGCTGCATCAGTCCCGTCACGACCTATTAACTAACTTACCCAACCGCATGAGCGCGTTTGAGGATATCGAGCAGTTTATCCACCAAGGCCGAGCGTTTACCCTACTGCGCTTCTCTATTAACGACTTCCGCGATATCAACGACACCTTTGGCTATGAGCTAGGGGATCATTTGCTCATCACGCTCGCGAAACGTGTGCAGGCGTTGCCAGCCCCCATCATGAAAGCCTATCGACTAGATAGCGATGAGCTCATGATATTGATTAGCCAAGCATGTTTTGATGACGCCCAGCGCGAAGAGATGCTGGTGCTGATTGGCGGCCCCGTCAGGTTAGATAAATCACTGATAACGCCTTCTCTATCATCGGGTGAAGTAAGCTACCCAGACCATGGTAACACCGCACAATTACTGCTGCGGCGTTCCGATATCGCGCTTGATAAGGCACAACGTCAACACCATAGCCACAAGCGTTACGAAGAGGGCCAGGAGGAGCAGCACCTGCGCCAGCTCATGTTGATCCGGGATTTGCAGGAGGCCGTTGATAAAGATGAACTCTGGATGGCTTATCAGCCAAAAGTAGACACAACAACAGGCCGCGTTTGCCAGTTTGAAGCGCTAATGCGCTGGCGGCACCCAACGCTTGGGTTTATTCCGCCAGACGAGTTTATCGAGCTTGCCGAGCGCTCAGGCAATATTGGTTTGCTCTCAAAATGGATGATGGCCCACGTCTGTGAGCAGCTACATCTATGGAAATGTGCCGGTCACCACTTATCGGTGGCTATAAACCTTTCCGCCAGCGACGTGATTAATGGGGCGCTTCCCAACCTCATCAACGAGCTGTTCGAAAGCTACGCTTTAACCCCCGACCAGCTTGCGCTGGAAGTCACTGAAAGCGCCGTGATGCAAGATATCGAAGCCGCTATGGAAACGCTCATGGCGCTCAGCCAAATGGGCTTAACCATTGCCATCGATGATTACGGCACCGGCTACTCATCCCTAGCGCAGTTAAAACGTCTGCCCGTGGATGAGCTAAAAGTCGACAAGTCGTTTGTACTTAAACTCGATTCCCAAGAAGAAGACCTCACCATTGTCCGTTCCACCATTGAGATGGGCCACAACCTAGGCCTTAAAATCGTTGCAGAAGGCGTTGAAAATCGCGCAAGCGCTGAGCTGCTTAGCTATTTGCATTGCGACTACCTCCAAGGCTACTGGATTGCTAAACCGATGCCCGCCGATGAGGTTACCCACTGGCTAACGGCATTCACACCGCTCACCCTTGCCTCCCCTATGTCAGACCACTAATTAAAAAAGGGAACCACATGCGTAATACCGGCTCATCAATGCGGCTCGCCATCGTAGCTGCCGCCGCACTGGGTGCTTTCTTAGCAGCGACACCCAGTATGGCAGGCAGCCGCATTCTAGGCACTGGAGCAGTCAGTGCAATTGAAGGCGCGGCAGGGGGTGGTTTGTCGCCTTGGGCTGTTCTCGCCAGCACCGCCAGCGACGATGAAATCGGCATTACTGCCTCCGCTACCCGCGCCTGGCTCGACGATTACCGGCTTACCGTGAAAGGTGCCAGCATTAACCTACACGATCGGCTGGAATTCTCTATTGCTCGCCAAACCCTTGAACTCTCTACACTAGGCGGCGAGCTGGAACAGGATATTTACGGGGCAAAAGCACGCCTATTCGGCGACGTGCTGTATCACCCGCTAGGTATTTGGAGCGCAGGCGTCATGCATAAACGCCTTGTTGATGGCAGCGTACCCACCGCGCTGGGGGCTCATGACATTAACGGCACTGATGCGTACCTAAGCGCCAGTAAACTGCTTTTTAACGCTTTTTTTGGCCGCAACGTGCTACTGAACGGTACGCTGCGTAATACAGCTGCAAATCAAGGTGGGTTGCTTGGGTTTGGCGGAGACCAGGGCGGGCGCTCGTGGATGGCAGAAGGCAGCCTAGGCGTGTTCGTTACCCCGAACTGGGTAGTGGGCACAGAGTATCGCCAAAAACCGGACAACCTCAGCGTAGCCCAGGAAGATGATTGGCAAAGTCTCTACAGCGCCTACTTCTTCAACAAGCACGTATCGGTGACAGGGGCGTGGCTCGATTTAGGCGATATTGCCGGCCTGCCCTCCCAGCGCGGCGGCTATATCTCGTTACAGGCGGCATTTTAAACCGCTCATGCCCTTCAACAAGGCTACTAAAGGAAACCGCCATGGGACGATTTAGAATGATGTTTAAGCTGACGCTGCGCCGCCAATTCATTGCGGGCGTATTGACAAGTACGCTGCTGCTGACGGGCTGCGCCCAGCACAACTCGCATACCACGCTTTATGAGCGGATGGGCGGTCAGCCCACTATTGATGCCGTAGTAGACAACTTGCTTTACCGCATTGCCGATGACGACGAAGTAGTGGTCTACTTTGCCAACAGTAACATTGATTTATTTGCCGCATCCCTGGCTACTCAGCTGTGCGAAATTAGCGATGGCCCCTGCACCTACGACGGCCCACCCATGGATCGTGCCCACCAAACCATGGGCATTACAGACGCGCACTTTAACCGCGTGGTGGAATATCTTGATGCCGCGATGCAGGAAGAGGGGGTAACGCTCGCCGCCCGCAATGACATGCTAGGCCGCTTAGCCCCCCTCTATAAAGAGGTTATGCGCTTGCGCTAATTTGCCAGCCATCACGTCCAGCAGTTTTTACGCGATAAAGCGCTTTATCGGCAACTTCATAGGCATAGGCGAAGGTTGTCTCAACCGCCACAAAACGCACTGCTCCAACACTCAGCGTGACGCTTTTATTATCCGGGTGGGCAGGATGCTTAAACTGCTCTGCCGCGAGACGTGACAGCAACGACTCACAGTACTGGGTAAGGACGGAATCATTGGGGCACGGCAACACGGCAGCAAACTCATCGCCCCCTAGCCGGTATAGCTTGGCCTCTGGGCCTAACTGATTTTGCAGCAGGTTAGCCAAACGGCGTAATAGTTGATCGCCTTCAGGATGGCCCAGCGCATCGTTGTACTGCTTAAAAAAATCGATATCAACCAAGATCAGCCCAAGGGATTCGTTTGCCCTTGCCATCACCTCTTGGTGAAGTGCGCTGCGGTTGCCAATCCCGGTGAGCGGGTCACGCATGGCACGCTTCATCCAAGCAAGCTTTTGCTCAGTAGCAAGCTCGGTGCGGCGCAGTTGACGCTCATGCATCAACCAAAAAAGAAGCCCCATTATAAAAATCACCATGCTTGTGTAGGTAAGCACTTGGTTATGGCGGCGGGTACTTTCTGAGAAGTTACTGATCGCCATGCCGCGGCGATCTAACTGATCCATCTCAATGTGCGTTAGGCAGTTAATAGGCCCTAACAGCTCCCTGGAGGCAGCAATCGCTGAAATGTCACCCTGTGATAGACGCGGCGCAAGGGAGCCAACAATCGAAATACTAGGCGCCGTGCAGGCGTATTCTTGATGGTAGACACTCACGTCCATTAGCCCATAGGCGAGATCCAAATCCAACGAAACAGCCTCAATGTTTTCCACGCTCGTTGTCTGCTCGTTAAACAGTGTTTGCTGGGCACGCTGCAGGTAGGCGCGGGAACGAGTGGCCAACTGCTGGCCTGTTAAGCTACCCGTCTGGCTGAAATAGGCCTGAATTTCTGGATACACCCAGCGCGATTCGTAAATAATCAGCATCATCAGCGCCATAAAGCCCATCAGGCTCAATGAAAGCCAGGTTATATAGTGCCGCTTTCCCCTGCTTCGCTTTTCCGCAGAAGCCGGGGGGTCGACAGGCTCATTAGCACTCACCATCTAGCCTCGATGCTACGAATCATCCAAACCCAGTCGTTAAATTCGCGCAGTGAATTGACATCGCGTGCTCCATAGTCTCGCTCTACCAGGCGCAGCGGCCCGCGGGAGCGAAGGGTCAGTGGCTCGCCATCCTCTTCTACGATCATGTACCAATTGGGGTCGTCCCACCCGCTCAGCGTGACGTCATAGTCATCCCAAGCAGTGAAGTGCAACGCAGGTGGTATCTCGCCAAACTGCTCAATCAGGAAATCGCGAAATTCAAAGCCTCGCATTTCCACGTCTCGCCCCTGGTATGGGTCAAAAAGGGTGAAAGTGGTATCTGCCTGTTGGATTAGCGAAGCGGTAGCGATCTGACGGGTGTCATCGCCATTGATGAGGGTTAATTCTCGTGCATGTACACTTGCTAATGGAAAACTGACTTTGACCTCCTCACCGCCCTAAAGAGACGATGATTCCTGGTTGTCACCTTCCAGGTTCCTGCTTCGTAGCCCGTTGCCCTTGGTGATAGCACCTTAGGTCTTACACACGCTCCACAGGCTTAACGTCCCGTAGGCCCTACGGTAGCCTTTTCATGCTGACGGAGCTTGTCGGCCCCCGCCAGCATCGCCTTGCCGGATTGCAAAATATTGCAAGCGGCGTTTACATCGCGGTCAATGCCTTGGGTGCCGCAGCGTGGGCAGTCCCAGGTACGGACATTTAACGGCATCTTGTCGGTGATATGACCACAGTGAAAGCAGCGTTTCGAGCTGGGATACCACTTGTCGATCTGAACGAAATCGCGCCCGTACCGCTCGGCCTTGTACGCCAGTTGTTGTGTGAGCTGATGCCAGCCCACGTCGCTGATAGCCTTGGCCAGTGCGCGGTTCTTGACCATGTTCTTAATCTGCAAGCTCTCGGCAGCAATGACTTGGTTCTCGTAAATAAGCTGCGTAGAGAGTTTATGGGTGGCATCGCGTCGCTGATCCGCCAGCTTGGCATGTACCTTAGCGACCCGAAGCCTCGCCTTGGCGCGATTGTTAGAACCTTTCTGTTTGCGCGATAACCGGCGCTGCGCTCTTGCCAGCTTGCGTTCAGTGCGGCGCAGAAAGCGTGGATTGGGGATTTTATCGCCGTGGCTGGTGATAACGCGGTGGGTTAGCCCCAGGTCAATGCCCACCATCTTCGGTGTCACCGGCAGCGGCGTTACCGCTTCTTCGACCAAAAAGCTGACATGATAACGGCCAGCCGTGTCACAGCTCACCGTGATGCTGCTCGGTGTGCCGGTAAAACAGCGACTCCAGCGGATGTTAAGTGGAGCGCTGTGCTTGGCCAGCCACAGCCTGCCATCGCGCCAGCGAAAGCCGTTGGCCATGTAGGTGGCTGACTGCTTGCGCTGTTTTTTCTTGAAGGTGGGATACCGCGCCTGGCCTTTGAAGAAGTTACTAAACGCCCGATCCAAATGCCGGAGTGACTGTTGCAAACAGACGTTGGACACCTCAGCCAGAAACGCAGTGTCCGGCTGTTTCTTGAGGGTAGTGAGTGCTTTGGCCGTGGCGGTGTAACCCATGCGCTCCTGATGCTCAAACCAAGCATTGGTGCGCTGGCGCAGGAAATGGTTGTAGACGTACCGCACACAGCCAAACGTCCGAGCAAGCTGGTCGGCCTGCTCAGGTGTGGGGTAGAACCGATAACGATAGGCGCGGTGTACGGTATTCATTCCCAAAATCTAGCGCGGTAAAAATAGTCTGTCAATCAAGAGGCGCTGTGCGCCTCGTGCTATCCTTCCTCGCACTAGAAGATACGAGGTTTGACGCGCAAATTGATCAATAGATACGCGAAGCCCGTTTTTACCTGCTTTTTGAAACGCTGGGCATACGCAACACGTAAACTAGCAGCGTTCATGGCAGAGAATCCCCAGTGGTAAGCACTTATTATGGTAAAAGCACTATACCAGGGCATTAACACACCTGTTTTCAACGCATATTAACTTAAGATGAAAAGACGAAAAGACGAAAAACAAAAAAGCCGACCCAAATGGGCCGGCAACAGGAAGCTTACTGATAACAGTAAGCCCCCTCCCCTGACGATGGTAACAACCGATTGCGCTAAGGCTTTTTTCGCTCATCCTTACGAAGATGATCGCGAATAACAAAGCCTGCCCAGCCGATCATAAAAGCGATCACTAACGCGATAGTGACTAAGCTAAAAATAACAGTATCATCCCAGTACATGGCTTCCCCTCCCGCCGTGATGTATGACTTCATCATACTGGGTAAGCGTTAGGGGAAACTGACCTAGATCAAGCTTTACAAGTAGCCAAAACCGGGCCGGTAAAGAACTTGATACATGTCATTTTTTAGGATGCTCATCGCTTATTATCGAGGCAGTCGTATTCGTGGAGGGGGCTTTTAAGTTGCAAACTGAACGTCATACACTCACAACACTTTGCGATCTTCTACCTTGCTATGCTCTGTTCCGGGAGGAAGCGGATGTCCTTTAGCCAGTTCAGCCCGGGTCGCTTCTCTTACGTCTAACACGGTTACTTGGTAGCGAAGGGTATGACCTGCTAAGGGGTGGTTGGTATCCACCGTGACGCGGTCACCGTCAATACTCAGCACAGTTACAATTTGCGGGCCTGCCTCTCCTTCGGTTTGAAAGCGACTGCCAGGCGCAAGCTCAGCGCTACCAAAAGACGCTCGGCTCACCTCTTGCACCAAATCTTCATTGCGCAGCCCGTAAGCCTCAGCGGGGGCTAATGTCACGCGAAGCTCTGTGCCTGCCTCTTTTCCCTCTAGCACGCGTTCTAAACCGGGTAAGATATTATTATGGCCGTGCAAGTACTCCAGCGGCTGACTGCGCGCCTGGGAGTCATCCAACACGTGGGTACTACCATCGTGAAGTACGTCGCTAAGTACATAGTGTAAGGTCACTACCTGATGTGCCGTAATCGACATGGAAAACTCCTCTCCGGTAAGCTGTCGGCGTTGTCATGGATGTTTGGCCTAGTCTATCACTGACCGTTTTTATAGCGGGCCTTTTTACAGCAGGCCTTTGCCCCGATTTTCTTGGAGTTTATGTAACATGCCCACCCCCACGCCCCAGCGCAGTTGGCTTGCTGCGCTTGCTATATATTTGCGTGCGCCTGTCATTACCATGCTGTTTTTGGGCTTTTCTGCTGGCCTGCCTTTTCTGCTGGTTTTCTCCACCCTTTCAGCGTGGCTGCGAAGCGACGGCGTCGAAGTAGCCGCCATCGGCTTTTTTGCCTGGATTGGCATGCTCTACTCCATCAAGTTCTTTTGGGCACCGATTGTGGATCGCCTAGCGCTACCACTGCTGACCCGGACCTTTGGACAACGACGCGGCTGGATGCTGCTGGCCCAGGGGATGATTGCCGCCGGGCTGATTGGCTTGGCGGGCTTAAGCCCCGTGGGCAACCTGGGCTGGGTAGCGGCATTTGCCTTGCTGGTGGCGTTTGGCTCTGCAACGCAAGATATTGCCATCGACGCCTACCGGATCGAGTCTGCGGATGACGATATGCAGGCCGCCATGGCCTCTACCTATATTATTGGTTATCGCGCGGGCCTACTGGCGGCCGGTGCCGGGGCGCTCTACGTCGCCTCAGCAGTTTCCTGGAATGTCGCCTACCTCACCATGGCGGCGCTGGTGGGTATTGGCGTAATTACCGTGCTGATTCGCCCTGAGCCAAAGCGCGCCTCACTCTCAATTCAACTTATTCATGAGCCTAAAGTGCGGGCCTTTATCCGTGCCAGCCGCGGCAAACCCAAAATGCTGCGCCGCTTTGGTGCCTGGGCAATCGGCGCTATTGTTTGCCCGTTCACCGATTTTTTCCGGCGCTACGGTGTAAAAGCCCTGGGCATTTTAGTGTTTATTGCAATGTTTAGAATTAGCGATTTGGCCATGGCGTCCATGGCTAACCCGCTGTACATCGATTTAGGCTTTTCCCTGGCGACCATCGCTAATGTGACTAACGTATTTGGCATCGCCATGAGCATCACTGGGGGTATTCTTGGCGGGCTGCTGGTAGCGCGCTATGGCATTGGGCCGCTGCTGGTCTTCGGCGCTGCGGTCGCTACCCTCACAAACCTACTGTTCGCGGCGCTAGCACTTGCTGGTCAGCAACTGCCGATGCTGGTCATGGCCATTGTCGGGGATAACTTGGCTAACGGCTTGGCGAGCGCGGTGTTTATCGCGTTTCTCTCAAGCCTTACCTCGCGCGCGTATACCGCCACTCAGTACGCCCTGTTCTCATCGCTAATGACGCTACCCGGCAAGTTTCTCAGCGGTTTTGGTGGATTAGTCGTCACCGCTCAGGGATACGCCACGTTCTTTGTAGTGGCTACCCTGCTCGGCCTACCCGCGATCGCTTTAGCCATCTGGATAAGCCGAGACAAGCAATTGGTACCCGCTCCCCTGGTAAAAGCAGGCTAACGGGCGGCTAGCGGTGATTATTCAGCCACTCCAGAGCGCCTGGGGTGGTGCGCCACTGGTCACGCATTAGCGTGCGGTATTGCCATGCTTCTGCCCGGGAGCCAGGGTCAACCTGGCCATCGGCGTAAGGCAAGGAGGGCCGAGGGCTTTCGGCACAAATCAGCTCCAGGGCGTGGCGGTTATGGCCAACCACCTCGGTTAGCGCTGCTTCGGCGGCATCGTGTTTTTCAAGGCGGTAAAGTGCCAAGGTACGCCCCATCAGTAACCCTAACACGAGCGAGCCGTCGTCTTTATGGGGCTCCTCGGTAAGCGCCAGTGCTTCTTCGTTGCGGTCATCCCGCAGCAGTTGGTCAAGCACCAGCTCTTTTAGGCCCAGGCTATCTTCTTGATCTATTGCGAGCAGCTCTTCGGCTAGCTCGCGGGAGTGCTGGCGCGCGCCGCGCTCCATACCCACCACTAGCGCCAGCCCTGTTCGTAGCAGCATGGCGTTATCCGCATCATCCCAGCACAAGCTACCGTCACCCGCAGCACGTGCCTGCTCCAGCCAGCGAGAAAGGCGAAGCGCCAGCGGCGCCAGCAAGCTTGGCGCCATCCACGGCAGGCTGCCAAAGCGACTGGTGAGCGCAAGGGTTACGTCTTGCACCACCTGAGGGGCATCCAACCACTCTGGATGGGCACAAAGCGCCGACATCCACTCGATGGCATTGCCCCAGGGGTCGTCCCGAAACCCTAACGCTACATCTTCATCCACCAACACCTGAAACTGCTCGTGCCAAGCGGCAAACAGCGACTCTTCTCGTGCGGTGGTGGTGTAGAGCAGCCTACCGGTTTCGCCATCTTGTTCAAAAGAGAGCTTAGGGGCAGTGGGCAGCGCGGCCAAGAGCGCCTGCAACGACACCAGCGGTGTTGCCATGTCCTCTTCAGCGCTAAGCAGCTGGTCGGCCAGCGTTGCGCCAGGGTTTTCAGCCAATGCGGCAAGAAAATCGAGCTGTTCTTCATCCAAATCGCCCTGACGCACCAAACGACGATACCAAAAATCAGCGCGCTCTTTGGCTTCACTCTCGTGCCCTTCATGCAGCAGCAGCATCGCTTCGATGTAGGCAAGCGTGGGGGAATCCGGCAGCGCCTGCTGGGCTTTCACAAAGGCACCACGGGCGCTATCCAGGTCGTCATTGTCCAAGTGCATGAGGCAGAGCCGTTCAAGGGCCACGCCGCGTAAAAACAGCGGCCCGCGCTCCATTACCTCGTCAAGCAGGTCGGCACGCTTGCGGGTAAAGCCCCGCTCTTGATAGATATCCAAGAGGATTTCAAAGGCAGGCTCTGCCTGTTCCGGCAGCCGCGACCAGTCGCTGCCATCAAACAGCGACTCAAGAATCTGCATTGAACGTCCGGTTTGGCCACTCTCGGCAGCAATGAGCCCCGCTTCTAGAAGCGCCTGGGGAGGCGCCTGCTGGCTCTCAAGCGCCGCTTTTAGCGTTGCTCCTTTCCACTCGCGAAGTGACAGCATCCACATCATCTGTTCGGGGATATCTGTTGGGAACTCAACGCGATAGCAGCACTGCTTATACTTGCGACCGGAATCGCACCAGCAGGGCTCGTTACGGCCAGGGGTGGCCAAGGGTTCACTGGCAAAATCCAACCGCTCTAACGGTGTTTGTGACCATAAAATGGGCGCTAACGCCTGAGCGGTGGCGACATTACCATTAAATGCCTCAGCGCCTTTGCCACGTACCCAGGTCATAAAATCGGGGTAGTGCTCCTGCTGCCTGATTGCCGAGAGTGCCCCAGAGGCAAATCCCAGCAGTTGATCGACCCATACCGCCAGCATTGCCGTCTCCACTGTCTTCAAGACTATTAATCTTTATAACCCAATTGAAAAGCGCAATAGTCTAGCATGGCTGGCAGCGCTCTCGCAGCGGCAATCGCTTAGGGCTTACGCGCCCATTCAAGCAGCGGTTCGGTGCGGCTATACATATCCAGCCGCGCTTTAAGGCGCACCAAGTTCCAGTAGTGACCGTTTAGCGCCCGGGAAAGCAGCAGCGTATCGGCAGGGGGTTGAAGGCGATCCATGGCGGCCCACACTTTGGGGGTTAGCTCACGCAGGCGGCGGTGAACCCGTACATCGCTAAAGTCTTGCTCGCCGGGGGCGAACAGCGGTGACACGCAATCAGCCGACTCCTTATAGAGCGCCAGCGGCGCACCCTGCCCTTGGCGCCCCCCCATTTTCATTAGCGCGTCGTCCATTGCCATGGGGTCTTTGGTTAACGTGGCATCCAATAACTGCATCATGGCTTTTAGGCGCGCTTCAGGCACAGGGATCACGGCCCCTAAATCGTAAATAACCAGACGGCCCTGGTCATCACAGGCAAAGTTGCCCGCATGGGGGTCGGCGTGAAGCTCTTGATAGGTAAATAGCTCTTCGGTAATCCAGTCGGCCAGTGCCATCGCAACGTTTTGGCGGGTAGTGTCGTCGGCGCTCTCTAAATCGCGTAGCGGTGTACCGCCCACATAGCGCATAGCCAGCACATGCTGGCCGGAAAGCTCGAACAGTGGCTCAGGGATCACCAACTGCGGGTTATTCTGGTAGCGCTCGCGATAGCGGGCCAGCGCTTGGGCCTCTGCATGGTAATCAAGCTCTTCACGCAGGCCCTGTGCCAATTCATCAAATAGCGCATCTAATCGCGCTTGGGGCACTTTGAACCAGCGGCCCAAGCTCATGATTCTCTTTACCTGCTTTAAGTCACTTTCCAGCACATCTGCCAAGCCAGGATACTGCACTTTCAATACCACGGTTTCTCCGCCATGAGTGACCGCTTTGTGCACCTGCCCCATAGACGCGCTGGCAAAGGGGCGCTCTTCGATGTCGCTAAAATAAGTATCAATATCGCCATACTGCAACACCAGCGCTTCGCGAATACGCGGCCAGGGCATGGGTTCTGCCTGCCGCTGCAAACGCGCCAACTCGTTGGCTAAGTCAGGCGGCAGCAGGTCATCCCACTGGGACATAATCTGCGCCAGCTTCATCGCGGGGCCTTTTAATTCAGAAAGCCCTTCAAATAGAGCTTCACCCAGAGCCCGCCAATCAGCCTGACCGCCTAAGCGGGTTTTTAGCAGCGCCCCGCCCGTGCGGGCGCCCAACCCTAATAAACGTCGTGTTCTACCGCGCTCGCGCATGGAAACCGCCTCGTTGAATACTTTCAGACAGCTTACTCAATTCGCAAAATTTATACAAAAACTATACGAATAAAGTATCAATGCTATTTTTCAAGCCAATTACTTAGCGCTACTCCGCAATCACAGGCCCCAACATAGGCCGCACGATATCCGCCTTGCGGGTTCTGCTACTATAGTGGCCGTTTGCACCTTATCACTTGCCACCACTCGCTAGGGCCTTTGACTGCATGCGCTTGATTATCGCCGAAAAACCCAGCCTTGCCCGCGCCATTGCTGACGCGCTGCCCGGCAGTGCCAAACGCCAGGAAGGAGCAATTGTGTGCGGCGATACCACGGTGACCTGGTGTCTTGGTCATTTACTGGAACAAGCGCCACCAGAAGCGTATGACCCCGCCGATAAACAGTGGCGGCTGGATCGACTTCCCATTGTTCCCCAACAGTGGAAACTGATACCCCGGCCCAAGGCACGTAGCCAGTTGGCAGCCATACGCAAGCTGATTAAGCAAGCCACCAGTGTCGTGCACGCAGGCGACCCAGACCGAGAAGGCCAGCTGCTGGTACAAGAGGTGATCGAGCACTTGAAGTACCGTGGCCCGGTGCAGCGGCTTTTGATTAGCGACCTTAACCGACCAGCCGTCAGCCGCGCGCTGGCCAGCTTGCGGCCGAATGCCGAGTATCAGCCACTATTTCAGGCTGCCCAGGCGCGCTCCCGCGCCGATTGGCTGTACGGGATTAACCTCACCCGCGCCTGGACCCTAACCGGCCGACAAGCGGGGCACGACGGCGTACTTTCTGTGGGCCGCGTTCAAACGCCGGTACTCGGGCTGATTGTTCGCCGGGACAACGCCATACGCGATTTTGTACCCCACCCGTTCTACCCTCTATGGGTGGATCTACAGGTTACTCAAGGCCAGCTGCGCGCCTGGTGGGCGCCCAAAGAGCACGAACCGCTGGATGATCAAGGCCGCTTGATTGAACGTACCCCTGCTGATGCGCTGGCCGCGAAGCTTCCCGGCGCAACCGGCACGCTGACGACACTCGACCAACAGGAAAAACGTCAAGCGCCCCCGCTGCCCTACGCGCTCTCTGCCCTGCAAGTCGATGCCGCCCGCCGCCACGGCCTTTCCGCCCAGATGGTGCTGGATATTTGCCAGCGGCTTTACGAGCAGCACAAGCTGATTACCTACCCCCGCTCCGACTGCCGCTACCTGCCCGAAGAGCACCTAGCGCTTGCCCAGCGCAGCTTGACCAGCGCTTGCCAGAATGACGACACACTATGTGGATGGCTCAACGGGGCCGACTTCACTCTGCGCTCGAAAGCCTGGAACGATAAGCAGGTCGGCGCGCACCACGCCTTGGCCCCCACCGGCAAGCCCGCCGATTTCAGCCAGCTTTCCGCCACCGAAGGCCACGTGTTTCGACTGATCGTGCGCAACGTCATGGCGCAGTTCTACCGCCCGCTGCGCACCTTTGAAGTGAAAGCCGAGTTCACGCTGCTGGATGAAGCCTTCCGCGCTCGCGGCCAAAGTATTCTCGACCCCGGCTGGAAGCCGTTATTCACCACCCGCGAAGATACCCCGCCGCTGCCACCGCTCACCCAAGGCGAAGCCTGCCAGGCACTTGGCGCAGGCGTGGAGGAAAAAGAGACCCGGCCACCAGAACCGTTCACCGATGCCAGTTTAATCAAAGCAATGATGAACATTGGCCGCTACGTGGACAACCCAAACGTACGCCGCACCCTACGCGACACCGACGGCCTAGGCACCGAAGCTACCCGCGCAGGCATTATCGAAACCCTGGTGCAGCGCGGCTACTTGGTGCGAAAGCAAAAAGCCCTGCGCGCCACCAAACTCGGTTGTGCGCTGATCGCCGCCCTGCCCAGCGCGGTAAGCACACCGGAGCGCACCGCCCTATGGGAGCAGCGCCTACGGGCTATTTCAGAGCAACAAGACGACCCCGGCGCGTTTCAGCACGCCCTGCTTGATGACCTCCACGCCCTGCTGCAGCAAAGCGATGCCCACAAGCTGCGCCAAAGCCTACAAACGGCCCAAGGCGAGGCCGCCGCACCCGCAAAGCGCGGGGCGGCAACCAAGAAAAGCTATACAAGAAAAAAAAATACAACGACCCGGAAACGCACCGCTGGAAAGTAAAAAAGCGTTTAAACGCGGTGGAAGCCTAAGACTCGTCTGAAAGCAGCGGCGGCATGGGGCAGTCGAGGATATCGGCCATTGCCCGGAACAGCTCAGCCTCGGCAGGCAGAATGCGCCCGCTATGCTCAATACAGCGTGCCATAGCCTGCAGCAACGCTGGCTTGTGCAATGGTTTAAGGCGCCGCAAACGCTCAACAGCAAGGCTTAGTGCCTGCATGTCGCTGGCACCCTCTACCTCCGCCAAGTCAAAAGGCAGTTCATTCCCAGCCGCTGTCAGTGCGGCGCTAATCTCTGTGGGGTCATCCTGCCCGGCGGCAGACAGCACCGCGAGGAGCTGCTGGCACTCCCCTTTAAGGTCGCTTAACTTGAGGTTAGAAGGCCCGCCATGCTGCTCACCCAAATTGTTTAACACCAGCTGGTAGAGCGTCCATTCAAACAGGCTAACCTTGCCATCCGCATCAATCAGCCGCTCCATACAGAGGCGAAAGTGCTGGCCCTGCTCGGTGGAAAGTGACTGTAACGCGGGCAGTGTCAGCTCGATCAGCGGCAACCGCATGTGTACATCCAGCCTTGAGACCTCAGGCCCACACGCCAGTAATGCTTGGTACACATCGGGCAGGGCCGCTTGCTCTAACGCCTTTAGCTGATGCTCTCGCACCGCCTGCTCATCGCTTAGCAGCAGCGCATAGATCAGTGCACGAGCGGTATAAGGCTCATGGGCAGCTTCTTTTATCGGCGCTGGCAAGGCGTTGAGCACTGACTGCGCATGCGCTAGGTGGCGTTGATCGGGCTTGCCCATGGCGCCAATGGCGGTTTGAGCAGAAGCGCCGGTTAATATAGCCGAGATGACGCCCGCACCGGCCATATCAGCATCTTGCATGCCTGTTCGAATACCCGCTCTAAACCCTGCTCCCGGCCGTGCTTGGCTTTCTGCGCGTGAGGTGTCACTTTCGGCTTGTTGCGGGGGCGGTTCGACCTCGAAGCGGCCGTCCCAGTCAGGCATTACCCGCTGGACACGGTCGTTAAGTGGCGGATGGGTCGCCATCATTTGCGTAAACCCTGACCGCATCCCCTGGCCGAATAGCAGATGGCTGAACTCTGCCGTATGGGCCGCTTGCAGGTTAGATCCTTGCGCATGTGCACCAATCTTCACCAGTGCGTTACCGATGCCTTTGGGATTACGGGTAAATTGCACGGCGGAGGCATCCGCCAAATATTCCCGCTGCCGGCTGACCGCTGATTTGATCAAATTACCAAAAAAGGTGCCCGCGTAGCCGATCAGCATTAGCGAGGCCCCAAGCGCCAGCACCACCATTGCCGAGTTATCACGCTTGTTGCCTCCCACTCGACGAAAACGCATGCTGCGCAGCAGTGTTCCGCCCAGCAGGCCAATTAACAGGATGCCGTGCAGTATGCTCACCAGGCGAATATTCAACCGCATGTCACCATGCAGAATATGGCTGAACTCATGGGCGACCACGCCTTGAAGTTCGTCGCGGTTTAAGCTGCGAATTGCCCCACGGGTAATACCTATCACCGCATTGCTGGGCCGATAGCCTGCCGCAAAGGCATTAATGCCCTCCTCCTCTAGCACGTAAACCAAGGGCACCGGCGTTCCTGAGGCAATGGCCATCTCTTCTACCACATTGAGGATTCGGCGCTCGTCAGCATCGCGAGTATTTAGATTGATCTCGCGCCCACCTAACGCTTCCGCCACTGCCCGGCCACCACGGCTTAATTGGTGCTGCTTGAACAACCCACCTAACACCACAACAACAATCACCGCCGCTGCCACACCCGCCACAAGCTCGAGGGATAAAGCGGACATTACCCCGTCAACCGAGAGATCTGTTTGGGCAGCAGATTGCTCTCCCCCCATAAAATGCAGCGTAAGGACAACGACCAGCGTGGTGACAATAATCAGGGCGAGCACGGCGAGTATGAGTAAAACAACCAAGTGCCCGGTTTTGCGGCGAGCGTGATCCTGTGCAGTAAAAAAATCCATTAGCCCTATCCACTCCGCGGTTACTTAGAACGACACCTTAGGCGCCACCTGAATTTGGGCGCTGTCTTCAAACTCTAGCAACGCAGCATCTTCGCCATGGCCGAACATACCGGCCACCGCCACCTGGGGGAAACTCTGCTTGTAGGTGTTGTAGTGCATTACGGAGTCATTAAATGCTTGGCGCGAAAACGCCACTTTGTTTTCAGTGCTGGTGAGCTCTTCAGAGAGCTGCTGCATGTTCTGCGAGGCTTTCAAATCTGGGTAGGCTTCCATCACCACATTAAGCCGTCCCATGGCTTGTGTCAGCGCGCCTTCAGCACCGCCTAAATCGGCAATTGCCTTGGCACTACCCGGGTTTGCAGCGGCCGCTTTCAAGCCCGCCGACGCCGTATTACGGGCCTCAATGACCGCCTGAAGCGTTTCCCTCTCATGGCTGAGGTAGCCCTTTGCCGTCTCTACCAGATTAGGAATCAGGTCGTGACGGCGCTTCAGCTGCACTTCAATCTGGGCAAAGGCGTTCTGGAACCGGTTTCGCAATGCCACCAGGCGGTTGTAGATGGCAACGATATAAAAAACAACAGCCGCGAGAATCGCTAAAACAATGATGAGCGTAATCGTCATGATCCTTCCTTGTTGGGAGATGGGAGCGAGAGTGCAGCAAGCTGCATTTCATCTAATAGCAAAAATAGTAGCACTTAAGCGCTTTAAACGTATTAGTGATGGCGCGGACGTGGACGGGGCCGTACAACAAACCAACTCGCCACCACTAAGCTACCAAATAGGGTGTACACCAGCATAAACACCCACTCCGGCGCGGTGAAATACAAAAGGTTATGCAGCCAGTACTGAATAAAGGAGCCTCCATAGGTGTCTACGCCCGCCTTGGCCCGCAGCGCCATCTCCCAAATCGTCAAAGGGCACACCATGCCTAACCAGGATTGCACGACGACATAGACAATGGCGCATAGATGCGTAATGCGGAAGAAACTGTTGCGTACCCACCGCCAGCCCAGAAAATACCCCGCATAGATGGCCACCAAGCCAAGTACCACAAATGCCACAAACAGCACGTGGATGAACAAAATGGCATCAGCTAGCAGGAGCAACAACTGCGGGGACATGGACACTCACCCTGGGCAACTAAATAATAAGTGGCGTGTTTTTGAGACATTGACAGCCTTCCCATACGGACATCAGTGGGCTTACCAGGTTTCTCCAGCGTCTGGCGGCCCAATCTCGATTTGCATATCGGGTGCAATATCCACAACGCCTTCAATCTTCTTTAACCGATCCGCCGTGGCGGTATCTGCTGATCCGGTTATGCAGCCAATATCACCCGCAACGCGTGGTGTTGCCATACTGGTACCGCTAATCGTCTTGAAATTAATCGGCCGGGGCCATGACGAAAATACATCGCGCCCTGGTGCCGCAATATCGACCTTCCCAAAGTTCGAAAAGCTGGAGGGCCTTAAGTTCGGGTCAAGCGATGCCACCGACATAATCGTAGGCGTTAAAATATGGAAGAAAGCACTCGATTCGGCCAGGAGCCTCCGAAGTGTGTGCTCCCTTGCTGAAAGATAAAAATGTGGCAACGTAATCGCTGCGCCTGAACCAAGGCAGCAAACATAACTATAAAGAAGACTCCGCGCTTTATGCCAGGGTGTTAACGTCATTATGAAAAAACAGCCCCAGCCCTAACCTTTGGCGTGTTCACGTTCGTCGGTGCGACTCTTCATGTTGTTGTATCTTGTGTAGTGGCGACAATGGAGAGAGAAACGCATGGAATCAAAACGCTTGATCAGAACCGACACGATACTACTGACAGCAGGACTTATGTTGATCGGCTACCTCCTCGGGGAGGTACTCCTTCTCGTATTTGCGGCCGTTCTGCTTGCGGTCGGTTTAGACGGGCTTGCGCAGGCAATCGCAAGAAAGCTGCCTTTCTCTCGCGGATGGGCGCTTGTCGGCGTTGCGACCGGCATTACAGCGATCCTCATCGGCTCACTGGGGCTTACGGCGGCAAGCCTCGTGCAGCAGTTTCGGGAACTAGGCGAGACGGTGGTCGATTTTGGTGAGAAAGTGCAGGCTTGGCTCACGGAGCACACCGACATAAACATATTGGAGGAGATGAACGCCGAGAACGGCGACCTTGCCGATGCCGTAGGCGAAATAGCCGGGCATGTCATGACGGCGGTCGGCGCCTTAACGAGCCTCATCATCCTGGTCATACTTACACTTTTCTTGGCAGCAAAACCGGCGCTTTATCGGCGGGGAGCGGTGCGCCTTGTACCACCCAACAGCCGGCCCCTAGCAGAAGACACACTATCCTCCCTCGCCCATGCCCTGCGCTGGTGGTTTCTAGGGCAACTCGTGTCAATGGCGCTCCTTGGGGTCACCGTTGGGCTCGGGCTATTCCTGCTCGGCATCGAGCTCTGGTTTGCGCTCGGGGTCTTAACGGCGCTGCTTACTTTCATCCCGTTCATCGGCCCACTTATTGCGGCAGTGCCCATCGTGGCGGTGGGATTTACAGAAGGAATGCAAACAGGGTTGATTGTGCTGGTGGGTTACATCGTGATTCAAAACATCGAGGGAAACGTCTTGGTGCCAATGATTCAACACAAGGCGGTCGAACTCGCCCCTGCGCTTCTCATCACTGTGCAAGTACTCCTCGGCCTTATCTTCGGGGCGGCTGGGCTAATACTCGCCGCACCGCTCGCCATCGTGGCAATGATCACGGTTCAAAAGCTCTGGGTGGAGCATACGCTGGGAGATAAAGTGACGTAGGGAATTGCTGATGTAGCCGCCCACTTAAAGGCTGTCAACGCGGCTACGCAGCTCCCCGCATTGCTTGTTGACCACTAAAATCAATGCCAAATATAAATCATCGAAACCCTCGACCCACTTTGCAAGCCTAAGATCGCGAACCATGCCATCACCGAATGCTTGCTTTGACTTTCTCGACGGCCGATTGCTTGGCATCCCACCTCTTTCGTGCTTCGCCCGCTTTTGATAGCCACCTCATTAAACGCCTTGCCTACTCAGAGCATAAATTAAAACGGTTGACTTAAACTCAGTGGCTGCGTTATTCCATAGAAGTGCCAATGCGTGAAATAAGCGTGTAGGCAGCTAACAAAAACAACGGCCACTTTCGTTAAAGGGCCCCAACGAAGAGAATGTGCATGTCAAATGATCACGTCTATGACGGCGCGCCGTGGGCACATCTTTATGGCACCACTAATGACGCGATTAAGGATCAAGCGCAGCAGCAACGCTTTGCGAATATTCCCGCCATGATCGTCGCGGCGGCCAAGCAGTTTGGCACTCATACCGCCTTCACCACCTGCATGCCCAACGGCATGAATGGCACGCTTACCTACCAGCAAGCGGACACGCTCTCCGATGCCTTTGCGGTTTACCTGCGCGAGACCCTAGGCCTTGCCAAAGGCGACCGCGTGGCGGTGCAAATGCCCAACTGTTTAGCTCTGCCCGTGGCCATTTTTGGCATTCTAAAAGCGGGCTGTGTACTGGTGAACGTCAACCCGCTCTACACGCGCCGGGAAATGGAGCACCAGTTCAACGATGCTGGTGTGCAAGCGCTGGTGATCATGGATATGTTCGCCGACAAACTAGAAGATGTGCTCCCTAACACCCAGATTAAGCACGTGGTGCTGGCCTCACTCTCACAGTGGTTTTCACCGGTGGTTCGCACGGTATTGGATGCCGTGCTGAAGTACTGGAACAGAGCCATCCCCAAGCACTCTTTAAGTGCCGTTCAGCTCACGCAGGCCATTCAAACGGGCCAAGCCACCCAAGCCAAACAACATATTGATGTGGCCAGTTACTGGCAGGACATCACCCGTGAAGACACCGCGCTGCTGCAATATACCGGGGGCACCACTGGCGTTAGCAAAGGGGCGGAGCTTGCCCACGGCAACCTGTTGAGCAACTTAGAACAGGTGGATTTAGTGGTCGGCAGCCATATCGAAGCTGGCAAAGAGTGCGTTCTCACCGCGCTACCCATCTATCACATCTTCGCGTTTACGGTGAACCTGCTGGCGTTTTACAGCAAAGGCGCGCACAACGTTCTAGTGCCCAGCCCTCGCCCTATTCAAAACTGCCAGCGGGCCTTTGATAACTACCCGATCTCCTGGATATCGGGGGTTAACACGCTGTTCAACGCCCTGCTAAATGAAGAGTGGTTCACGGTGTACCCGCCTAAAAGCATGAAAGTGGCGATGGCGGGCGGCACTGCGCTGCATAAATCCGTCGCTGAGCGCTGGCGCAGCGTAGTGGGCACGCCCATCGCGGAAGGCTACGGCCTGACGGAAAGCTCGCCGGTTATCTGCTTCAACCCCATTGGGCACGAGCGCGCTAACAGCATCGGCATCCCCGCACCGTTTACCCAGGTTCGCATCGTCGATGAACAAGGCATCACCGTGCCACAGGGAGAAACCGGCGAAATTATCGCCCGCGGCCCGCAAATCATGAAAGGCTACTGGAATAACCCTGAAGAGACGGCCAAAACCTTAAAAGATGGCTGGCTCTACACTGGCGATATCGGAACCATGACCGAAGATGGGCATTTCCAAATCGTCGACCGTAAAAAAGACATGATTCTGGTCAGCGGGTTTAACGTCTACCCCAACGAGGTAGAAGACAGCATTGCGCGATTACCCCAGGTGCAAGAGTCTGCGGTAATTGGTATCCCCGACGACCAAACCGGCGAAGCGGTGCACGCCTACGTGGTACTGCGTGAACAGGGGCTGAGTGCCAAGGACATCATCCGGCACTGCAAAACAGAGCTAGCTGCCTACAAAGTGCCCAAAAAAGTCGTGTTCTGGGATGAGCTACCGAAAACACCTGTTGGGAAGGTGCTGCGCAAAGAAGTTCGCGCCACTGTTAAGGCCAGCCGCGCAGCGGCTAAACAACAATAATCGCGTAACAATAATAACCGCATAACAACAGCGGCCGCTCACGGAGTTACAGCACTATGTTGAGTACAAAACTATGTTGAGTTCACTGGAAGAGAGTTTACTGTCGATCATGATGGTTATCATTATGTTCGGCATGGGGGCATCACTCACCTTTAAGGACTTCAAGCTCTCCATGCGCCACCCCCAGGCCATTGGGGTTGGCTTCTCATCGCAATATTTGCTGATGCCGTTTATTGCCTTTGCCCTGGCGCGCCTTCTCAACCTCTCGGTTGAACAGACAGTTGGGCTAGTGCTGATGGGCTGTATGCCTGGCGGCACCACCTCCAACATCTTTGCCTACTTCTCGCGAAGCTTGCTCAGCCTCAGCATCATGATGACCATCTGCTCTACGCTGGCGGGCTTTATCTTGGTACCGCTGTGGATGGCGTTTTACACCCAAGGGATTGATGACGCCTTCCGTATTCCCCCCGACCAGATTGCCCGCCTGCTGTTTGTGCTGCTGATTCCGACGCTGCTAGGCATGTGGATACGGCGCAAAAATGCCAATATTGGCGCCGTGATCGAGCTGGTAGGCGGCGTACTGGGTGCCATCGTGATTGTGTTTCTGGTGGTGACGTGGGCGCCGCGCAACTGGCGCTTGCTGATGGAAACCAGCTGGCAGGTATATGCGGCGGTGATTCTACTGGGTTTAGTGGGCTTCCTGTTCGGTTACCTGTTCTCCCGCGTGCTTAAGCTCAACCCACAAAAAGCCCGCACGGTGTCTCTTGAAACGGGGATTCAGAACGGCCCGCTGGCCGCGTTAATCGTGATCATGACCTTTAGCGGCGAAACACAGCAGTTAATTCTACTGATACCCGTCATGTACTCGCTGTTTATCGTTCTGAACTCCACCGCAGTAGCGGTACTTTATCGCAAGCTAACCAAACAAGAAGAGCTTGCCCGCGACCAAGCCAAGGTCGAACCCTCGTAGGTAGTTATTTCAGCCATGGCATCAGCGGGGCTACTCACAGCCCCGCTGTAGTGTTTAAAGAGAAAATGCTGCTTAATCTGGCCGTTGCGGCACTTAACGATCAACCATGGTCTCTCAGGCGGCACGGTTGTAGTGCAGATGCATGCGCTTTTACTATGACGTTGGCAGCTCAGTGAATGCTGGCAGGTCATCTGCCAGCTCAAACCAATCCGCTTTCGAGGATACCCATGCGTGGTAACGCTTACTTGGCAGCACGGGGGTATCCAAGCGTGCCAAGCCGTAATCGTTTCACCTCAGGACGATCATCTCTCGCGCTGCACAGTGGACTGCCACACTCTGCGCAAAACACCCGCGACTTATTGGGGCTGGCGCGATACTCCTTTAAATAGCAAGCGCCTTCGGTAATATGGAACCCTTCTGACAGGATGGGCGCAACGGCCACAAAAGCGCTGCCCTGCGCCTTCTGGCACTGTTTGCAGTGGCACATGGACACCTCATCAATGCCACCGCTGTACTCGTAGCGGACGCGCCCGCAAAGACAACTGCCTTTATGCATCCAGCCCTCCATTGCTCTTGATCGTTTAACGCTTGCAGCACGCGCGCCCTTGGAATGGAGCCGAAGGCGCAATGGAAAGGGCGTCGCCGTGCCTGCACTTGTTAGCGTAAAGCATTCAGATCCCCTATCGGTCCAGTAACAATTTCGCCATCGGATGGTAGGCCCGATAATAGCCCTGCGCCATCTCCAAGTCCTGGCCAAGCCACCGCTTTCTCCTAACCTCAGGCACGTCTTCTTTTCCTTTTAGCCAAGCAAAAACCCCTGATAAAACAAAACTGTATTGATCAATCATCCTTTCGAGCACGGTAAACTGCGGCGATGGACGACCAAGCTCTTGAATAACAGTATCGTCAAGCTTATGGAGCAACCTTTCCAGACGTTCTAGCTTTTGCTCAGGCAACCTTAAATCAGTTGTCAATGAATTCATTATGTCTAAGCAGATGGAATCAAGCTGCTCAAAAATCTCCTCCGCTTTGGCAATGAATGTATCGTCGTCTTCCTCCATACTCACTGACTCAGGACGCTCTTCAAGAGCCGACTTACCATGAAATTGAAACCGAGCCCAATGCGCTGCCCTGGGCCAATTGATGCGCTCTCTAAGTTGATCCGCAGCTGGATGCTTGTCTTCAAGCCAAGATGCATGAGCAATAGCATTGTTATCTCGATCGTCCTTTAGGCTCCGATATACATGTACAGTTGCCAACAGAGGGACTCTCCTCCCCCCATCTTTTTCTTGGAGCTGATCTGCAATATGGTTCAGAGTTGCCCAGAAATGCGCTGGGCGCCACGGACCTTTCCACAACACTCGGATGTGCTTCTGCCACACATTTGCCTGAGGAAGGACAAAAGGTTTTTTTGTGGAAATGATCTCATAATGGTTTCTGGCAATTACATTCTCAGAAACGTCTGAAAGCTGAAAGGCATGAAGCGAATAGAACTCGGCGATTTCGCTTCTCAGAAATGAAGGTAACTCATCTATCCGTGGGAGCGATATTGTTACTTTTTTCTGCTCAAGTGCGGCAAGCCCGTCTGGTGCGACCTCCCCAACCAACTTGTCAACTGAGTTTGCAAAGAACACCGGCGTATTCCCGACAAGCTCAACCGCCACAACAAAGACTGGGAGAGGTATGGCAGCCCATCGTCGTAAATGATTCAGCTCAAGCCGCCTCTTCGCAACACTTTCTCCAAAGGCAAGTGCAGACTCGGCCTCATGACCTTTGATCTGAAGTAAGCCAATTCTCGGTCCGCTACCAACATCTGATTGTCCAATGTAGCCCTCAAGCTCGACTAGTAAATCCTCGCCACGGTCATGCTCATACTTTGAACAAAAGAGTTCAGCATCCAGTAGGGCATCCCGAACTTTGGTTTCAGCTCGCTCGCCAGTAAGTTGGGATTGTTTTCCGCCTTTCCTATCGCTCAAGGTTGACTCCCATAATTGGAAACTTTCCGCGGGGCGCTCGCTAACAGTTTATTAATGCGCATGCGCGTTTCCCTGGAAACCTCAATCCAGCCAAATCATCCCAATATATTGATATAAAGGGGAAAATATCAATTCTCATTCTAAAGCTAGCTGGAAAAATGCGCATGCGCGTTATCATTCTTCGTTATCTCTACGAATTGCGTATAAACATACGCACAACTCTCTCAACATATTGTTTTAAAGCATTTTTATAAAAAAATTCCGCAAGATTGAGCACGTTTCCCATTGGGCTTGCCAGAAAACCGCGCATTCCTGGCTGACAATCCCTATTCATACTGCATAGCACTTCGTTGCCTCTACGTTTGCCATGCGTACCTGCCCTACCTTGTGCACTGAAAACTCATTAACCTTAACAAAATATGCTTAGCCTTAACGCTAGCAGATTATGCTTAGTGCCGTCACTATCTATTAGCCGCCCCTCTGGGCATTGTTACCCTCGCCTTCATTTCCTTGTGACGAACACGGTAAGCTAGGCAGCACTCTCGCTGCTGATTAAAGACCCAACAATGACTACCCACTGGATACTTGGCCCCGGCGCTATTGGCCGCCTGCTAGCCCATTCGCTTGCACCGCTTACCGAGGTTGCTTTGATTAGCCGCCGAGCACTGCCTGAGCAGCAAGTGCTTACCACGCCTGAAGGCGAGCAACACTCGCAGCGTCTCAATGTGTTCACGGTTGATCAGTTAGCTTCTAACACACATGAACCGCCCGGTTTTGTACATATCACCACCAAAGCCATGGCGGCTGAGGCGGCGCTTGAAAGCCTTTCACGCGTTATCCCCCCTGCTACGCCTCTGGTGCTGTGGCAAAACGGTTTTTTAGCGCAGCCGCGTATTACCCAGGCGTGGCCGGGGCCAGTGCTGTGTGCCACGACTACCCAAGGCGCTTACCTAACGGGGGATGAGGGCGTGGTGCACGCGGGGCGTGGGCCAACATTTATTGGCGACCTGAATAACCAACGCGGTGCGCTGTCAGCAACACTCGCGCAGACGTTAGGTGAGGCAGGCTTTACCGCTACACCGGTAGGCGATATTCGCCAACGCCTGTGGCAAAAGCTAGCGGTGAATGCAGCGATTAACCCGCTGGTGGCGCTGCATGGCGTGCGTAACGGCGAGTTGCGGGAAACAGCCTATGCAGGCCGCGTGGCAGCGGTAGTAACGGAAGTCGCGTCGATTTTGCAGGCTGAAGGCATTCAACCGCCTACGGGCAGGCAAGGTAAGGAAGCCTGGTTGGCATTGGTGTGGCAGGTAGTGGAGAACACCGCGCACAACAAGGCATCGATGCTTCAGGATGTTGAAGCCAAACGCCCCACCGAGCGCGGGGCGATTTTTGGGCCGTTGATTGAAAGCGCCCAACGCCATGGGCTGGCGCATGAGGTACTGCAAGCGCTTGATGCAGAGCTAGCGGCCCTGGAAGCACGCTTTTAGCTATCGGTTTGGCTTCAAGCGCCCTATTTAAGAGACAGGAATCATCACGACTTTGCGGTAGGCGGGTAGCTCAGCAAGCTGCTTAGACCAGCGCCCTAGGTGCGGGCGGGGTTGCCACGTTATGCCGCTATTGCGCAGGTTATAAACGAACGGGGCCAGGGCTATATCGCCAAGACCAAACGCGTCACCAGAGAACCAGGGCTGATCGGCAAGGGCGTTGTCCAGTTGAACAAATAGCTTTTCGCAGGTGGCGATGATGGGTTCTAAGCTGTCGATGTCGCGCTGCTCTGCGGGAGTTCTTACATAGCCCAACAAGAGTGCACGGTGTGGCGGCGTGAGCGCACTGGTTGACCAGTCCATCCACTTTTCCATTTGGGCACGCTTGGCGGGTTCGTCAATCCACAGCGACCCTTGGCCATACTGGGCGGCTAGGTAGCGAATAATGGCGTTGGACTCCCAGAGCACGGTGTGGGTGGCGTCGTCTTTTAACAGCGGCACCAGCCCGTTGGGGTTCATCGCCAGGTATTCGGCCGTGTTATTAACCCCATGCTCCCGCCCTGCCAGAATTTGCTCGTAAGGCAGCGCCAGGGTTTCTAATACCCAAAGGACTTTTTTAACATTGGTAGAGTTGTTGCGGCCCCAAAGCGTAATCATAGAAGTCCCTTTTTGAGCATAATAAAGAGATTGAGTTTGCCCACCCTTGCCCCCTATAACAAGGGGCGGCATAGGCCGCCCTCTTGCTTACGCTTAATCACGCGCTACACCACTTAGGCGCTGTTTTTATCCTGATAAAACGTTAGCAGGCTTGAGAAATCCAGGTTTCCGTTACCGCCTGCTTTGTGCAGAGTAAACAGCGAGCGGGCAGCAGACCCCATGGGAACGGGCGAGGCGCTCTGCTGGCTAACATCCATCGCAAGGCCCAGGTCTTTAATCATCAGGTCAACCTGGAAGCCACCCTGGTAGCCCTTAGAGGCCGGAGCGTTTTCCATTACACCGGGGTAAGGGTTATAAACGTTCAGCGCCCAGTTACCGCCTGAGCTTTGCTTCATAATCTCGGAAAGCACCGCTGGGTCCAGTCCATTTTTCACGCCCATGTTGATCGCTTCACAGGTGCCTGCCATCAAGATAGATAGCAGCATGTTGTTGCACACCTTAGCTACCTGCCCCGCACCGTGGTCGCCCGCGTGGAAGATATTTTTACCCATCACGTCTAGCACGGGCTTGGCCTGCTCAAACTGGGCATCAGAGCCGCCGACAATAAACGTCAGGGTACCTGCCTGGGCGCCGCCTACCCCACCGGACACCGGCGCATCCACAAAGCCAATGCCTTTTTCAGCCCCCGCAGCGGCCACGCTACGGGCGGTATCAGCGTCGATGGTGGAACAGTCGATCACTAAGGCGCTCTGTTTGATCACATCAAACAGTGGCGTATCGCCATCTACATACAGCCCGCGTACGTGCTTACCTGCGGGAAGCATGGAAATAATAAAGTCTGCATCGGTGGCGGCGTCCTTGGCAGATGCCGCCACGTCGCAACCGTGAGACTTGGCGGTTTCCAGGGCCTGTTCAGAAAGGTCAAAGGCGCGCACTTGAAAGCCCGATTTTGCTAAGTTGGCCGCCATAGGGCCGCCCATGTTGCCTAAACCGATAAACGCGACGGTGGTCATCATTGTTGTCCTTATTAGAGAGTGGTCGAAAATGCGTTAGCGAAGATCCGCGAGGGGGCTCTCCTCCCAAGGTGACGCTAGCAGCCCATCGATAAACGATGACTCTACGGAGGCGACATCCGGGTACGTCCAGGCTGGCTGGCCATCTTTATCTACCAACAGGGCACGCACTCCTTCTGGGAACTCACGGTGGCGGCAGCACTGCACGGAGAGCGCCAACTCCGACTGAAACACTTCTGCAAGCGACATGTGCTTGGCGCGCTTTAACTGCGTATCAATCAGCTTGATGGAGACGGAGCTGCCGTGAGCCAAGGTTTTCTGGGCCTTGCTGAACCATTTGTCGTCAGTGTTTACCGCCAAAATCGCCGCGACGACTTGCTCAATGGTGTCGTGATCCATTAACTCGCGGATTAGCGCGGTGGATTTGTAAACCGGGGTGTCAAGCTCGGCAAAGACACCTTGGGAGGCCTGCTCTAGCTCGCGCAAAATGCTGTTTACGACGCCGTGGGCGTCGGTCTGGCTACCTTCACCCCAGGTAGCTGCTAGCAGCTGTTCGGCCAACACCTCGCGATGCTGGCTGGCAATGGCACGGTCGGCCAAACCCAGGTGCACCGCATCCGGCGCATTGATTTGGCTGCCGGTCATGGCTAAAAAGCGCCCGGTGCCGTTGGGCAGGCGGTTTAAGAACCAGCTTGCCCCCACATCCGGGTAGAGGCCAATGGTGACTTCTGGCATAGCAAGGCGGGAGGTTTCGGTGACCACACGGTGGCTGCTGCCGCTTAGCAGCCCCATACCACCCCCCATGACGATGCCGTTACCCCAGCAAATCACCGGTTTTGGGTAGGTGTGTAGCAGGTAGTCGAGGCGGTATTCCGTATCAAAAAAGCGCTGAGGAAAATCCGGGTCGCCGTCGCCGGTTATGGCTTTATAGAGGTTGACCACATCGCCACCGGCGCAAAACGCTTTCTCACCGGCGCTATCCAGCAGTACCGCTACAATGCGCTCATCAGCCTGCCAGGCTTGCAGCCGTGGCAGGATCTCTTCGATCATCTCAAGCGTTAGCGCATTAAGAGAGCGTTCAGCGTTGAGGGTGATCTCACCAATGATATGGCCATCTTGGGTGGCGTGTTCAGCAAACAGTACGCAACTCATTCCGTTGTCCTTGTGATTGCCCTTATGATTGTCCTTGTGACTGGCTGCCCTTGTGGCTAACTATAGCTCGGCGGCACCGCTTGCCAGCACGCGGCGAGAAATAATCAGCCGCATGATTTCGTTGGTGCCTTCCAAAATGCGGTGCACACGGGTATCGCGCACGTAGCGCTCCATGGGGTACTCCTTGATATAGCCGTTACCGCCGTAAAGCTGGAGTGCCTCGTCGCATACCTTAAAGCCTACGTCGGTCGCAAAGCGCTTGGCCATAGCACAATACGCCGTCGCATCCGGGTGGCCTAAATCCAGCTTAGCGGCCGCCATACGTACTAGCTGGCGGGCTGCTACAAGCTCCGTCACCATATCTGCCAAGCGGAACTGCAACGCCTGGAAATCCGCTAGACGCTTACCAAACTGCTTGCGCTCCAGCATGTATTCCCGGGCTTTATTAATCGCCTGCTGGGCGGTGCCGATAGAGCACGTAGCGATGTTGATGCGCCCGCCATCTAGCCCTTTCATGGCAATTTTGAAGCCGTCGCCTTCGTTGCCCAGCAAGTGGTTAGCAGGCACGCGCACGTCTTCAAAGGTGATCATGCGGGTGGGCTGGCTGTTCCAGCCCATTTTTTCCTCTTTACGGCCATAGCTAATGCCGCTGGCTTTGGCATCCACCGCAAACGCGGAAACACCGCCGGGGCCTTCGCCACCGGTACGCGCCATCACCACCAGAAAATCGGTGCTGCCCGCGCCGGAAATAAACATTTTGCTGCCATTCAGCACATAGTCGTCGCCGTCGCGCTTAGCGGTGGTTTTAAGCGATGCGGCATCGGAGCCTGAATTGGGTTCGGTTAAGCAATACGAGCCCAGTAGCTCACCCGTCGCAAGCTTTTCACCCCACTGCTCCACCGCTTCCGGCGTGCCGAAGTCCGCCAGCATCCAGGTCACCATATTATGAATGGTGAGGTAGGCCGTTGTAGAGGTGCAGCCCATGGAAAGTTGTTCAAAAATAATGCTGGCATCCAGCCGGGAAAGCCCCAGCCCGCCAACGTTTTCCGGCGCGTACAGCGAACAAAAGCCCAACTCGCCCGCTTTACGAATGACATCCACTGGAAAGAAGGATTCGGCGTCCCACTCTGCTGCATGGGGTTCTAACTCGTTTTGGGCAAATGCCCGCGCCATATCGGAAAAGGCAACTTGGTCTTCGCTTAGCTCAAAATTCATAGCGTTCCTCCGTACAAGCATGGCTGGGCAACGTGTTATTCGGCGTTGGACGGCACAGGCTTTGCTATTTGTCGTTATTGGCAATGTTGACGTTTACGTTAACTTATATACTTAGCTTAACCTACGCAACCGCTTAGCCCCACTACCTTTGGAGTAGACGTATTTTAAGGGCAAAAAAAGGGTGCCAATAGGCACCCAACGGACAGACCCGGTTCAACCCATTACTTAAAGTTTTTGCGATACATCTTGCCAAGCTCACCCACAATACCGCTGCGGAAGCTAAGCACGCAGACCACAAAAATAATCCCTAATATTACGTTTACCCAGTTGCCTAGTGGCGACTGCGCCAGCACATGCTGCAGGCTAACCACAATGCCCGCGCCCATCAGTGGGCCTAACAACGTACCCACACCGCCCAGTAGCGTCATCAGAATAACTTCACCGGACATGTGCCAGTGGGCATCGGTTAACGAAGCCAGCTGGAATACTACGGTTTTGGTGGAGCCCGCTAACCCAGCGATGGCAGCAGAAAGTACAAAGGCCAACAGTTTGTAGGCATCAACGTTGTAGCCTAGCGAGACCGCACGGGGTTCGTTTTCACGAATCGCCTTCAGCACCTGCCCAAAGGGCGAATGCACGGTGCGCTGGATAAGCGCAAAACCGAATAAGAAGATCGCAAACACGAAGTAGTACATCGCCAAGTTGCTGCGCAGGCTGATGAAACCAAACAGCTCACCCCGTGGCACGCCGTGTAAGCCATCTTCACCACCGGTAAAGGGCGCCTGTACAAACATGAAGTAAACAAGCTGCGCTAGCGCCAGCGTTACCATGGCGAAGTAGATACCCTGGCGACGGATTGCCAGCAGGCCAAATAGCAGCCCTAACACCGTAGCCATCAGGGTGCCACCAATAATGCCCAGCTCAGGCGTTAAGCCTGGGTAACTTGCCAGTAAGTAGCCGGTTATATAGCCGCCTGTCGCGAGAAACGCGGCATGCCCAAACGAGAGCAGTCCCGCATAGCCCAGCAGCAAGTTAAAGGCGCTGGCAAATAGCGCAAAGCAGAGAACCTTCATTAAGAACACTGGGTACGCCAAGAAAGGCGCCACCAGCCCCAGTGCCACAAGCGCTATATAGAAGAGATTGCGGCGCATATTGGCACGTTTTTGGCGTTCCAGCACCGCAGAGGGTGCTTTGATTGCTTGAGAATCTGCCATGGTTAAGCCTCCTTACCGAACAGCCCAGCGGGGCGTAACATGAGCACTAATATCATCACCAGGAAGATCACAGTATTGGAGGCTTCCGGGTAATACACTTTGGTTAAGCCTTCGATAACTCCCATGCCTAGGCCGGTAAGAATCGCACCCAGGATTGAACCCATGCCCCCGATAACCACCACGGCAAACACCACAATCAATAGGCTTGAGCCCATAGTGGGTGAAACCGGATATAGCGGAGCTGCCAGAACACCCGCAAACGCAGCCAGTGCAACACCAAACCCATAGGTAAGGGTAATTAACAGCGGAACGTTAACCCCAAACGCCTGCATAAGCTGGGAGTTTTCTGTACCCGCCCGCAGGTAGGCGCCTAAGCGAGTGCGCTCAATCATGAACCAGGTGAATAGACACATTGCCAATGCCGCTACCAGCACCCAGGCGCGATAAGTAGGCAGGAACATAAAGCCTAGATTGAGCCCCCCTTGAAGCACCTCTGGGGTGGCATAACGCGCGCCGGAAACCCCGAAGAAGTTGACCAGCGTGCCTTCAAAAATCAGCGCTAACCCGAACGTTAGCAGTAGCCCGTAAAGGTGATCCAAATGGGCAATACGACGCAGCAAGAAGCGCTCCATCAGCATGCCAAAACCACCTACCACCAGCGGCACTAAGAACAGTGCTAGCCAGTAGTTAATGCCTAAGTAGCGAAAGCCTAACAGCGCGGCGAAGGCCCCCAGCATGTATTGCGCCCCATGGGCAAAGTTGACGATCTTCAGTAGGCCGAAGATGACCGCCAGGCCCAAACTAAGCAGTGCGTAAAAGGCACCGTTCACAAGCCCAAGCGTTAGCTGGCCCATGAACACGGCCAGTGGCACGCCGAATATCATCGTCATGGTATGACTCTCCTCGCCGCCAAGCGGGTAGCAGCACCTGCTGCCACCCGTGGATATTGCTTATGTAATAACGCTTCAAGGCTTTTAATGGCTAGCCTGAACCGCTGCCATAGGCCCTATGCTTTCAAACGTTTCTAGGCCCGTTTTAGTTTTGAACCAGCTTGCACTGACTCTCAGAAAGCGGACGGTAGGCTTCTTCGGCGGGAATAGTGCTAAGGATTTCGTAAAGGTCCCACTCACCAGTGGACTCTTCGGGGGTTTTCACCTGGGCCAAGTACATATCGTGAACCATGCGGCCATCTTCACGAATTCTGCCGTTGCGGGCAAAGAAGTCATCAACGGGCATCTCAGCCATTTGCGCACGTACAACTTCAGGATCATCAGTACCTGCCGCTTCTACCGCTTTTAGGTAATGCATGGTGCTGGAGTAGATACCTGCCTGCACCATTGTCGGCATCCGGCCCATCTCTTCGTAGTAACGCTCAGACCATTCGCGGGCCTCTTCATCCATGTCCCAGTACCAGCCAGTGGTCAGCAGCAGGCCTTGGGTAGCCTCTAACCCTAGGGCGTGAACGTCGTTCAGGAAGATAAGCAGACCCGCTAACTGCTGACCGCTTTGAACAAGGCCAAACTGGCTGGCTGTGGTAATCGCGTTGACGGTATCCGCACCCGCGTTAGCCAGACCCACAATTTTGGCACCAGAGCCTTGCGCCTGGAGAATGTAAGAGGAGAAATCGCTGGTGGGGAACGGATGGCGAACGCCGCCCACTACTTCACCACCACTCTCTTCTACGACGCGCGTTACGTCACCTTCCAGCGCGTGGCCGAAGGCGTAGTCCGCGGTCAGCATGAACCAGGTGTCGCCGCCCTGCTCTACAACGGCCTGTGCCGTGCCGTTGGCCAGCGGATACGTGTCATATACCCAGTGAATGTGGTTTGGCGTGCAGTGCTCGTTGGTGATACTGGACGCCGCAGAGCCTGAAATAATGCCCAGGCCGTTGTTCTCTTCTAGCACGCGGGTAACCGCGATAGTGACCGAAGACGCCACCATGCCTGCCACCATGTCGACGTTACGCTGGTCAATCCACTCACGTACGGTGTTAGCCCCTACGTCTGCGCTGTTGCGGTCATCGGCACTAAAGACAACGATGGGCGCACCATTCACGCTGCCACCAAAATCCGCAACGGCCATTTCCAACGCTCGCTGGCCGCCTGGGCCCGCGAGGTCGCGGTAGGTACCGGACATATCGGCCAAGTAACCAATGCGAACTTCGCCATCGCTCATGTTAGCCTGGGCGGTTGAAATAGCCATGGTGGAAGCAGCGGCAACAGCGATGCTAGTAGCGAGTGTTTTTTTAATGAAGGTCATGTTCGTCTCCTGGCCCTTAAGGCCTTTGTTTTTGTGTTACGACGTTTTTAAGTGCTTTAGTGTTCAGCGTTTTTGGTACTAGGTTTTGCTACTACGTTATTAATCTTGGTGGGTATTACCCCCAACCCCGGTCTTTGCTACACCCCCAGCATCGTGTTGAGGTGATCACGGCGTGAAGGCAGCTGTGCGGCGGTGATCTCTTCAACAATCTGGCCGTGATCCATTACGAAGTGGCGGTCTGCCAAGGGGGCCGCAAAGCGGAAGTTCTGCTCGACCAGCACGATAGTCATGCCGCGCTCTTTCAGCTGAATGAGTACCTCAGCTAATTTCTGCACGATAACCGGCGCTAACCCTTCGGTAATCTCATCAAGCAGCAATAACCTTGCCCCGGTGCGCAAAATACGCGCCATGGCTAACATCTGCTGCTCACCACCGGAAAGCCTTGTCCCCTGGCTTCTGCGCCGCTCATAAAGGTTGGGAAACATGCCGTAGATTTCATCTAAACTCATGCCGCCTGAGCGCACGGTAGGTGGCAGCAATAAGTTTTCGTGCACATCCAAACTCGCAAAAATCCCCCGCTCTTCCGGGCAGTAACCAATACCCAGCCGAGGAATATGGTGCGGCTTCATGCGCAGCGTTTCGTTACCGTTAATGACGATAGAGCCGGTACGCCGACCCACCATACTCATAATCGATTTAAGCGTAGTGCTACGCCCCGCACCATTGCGCCCTAGCAGGGTCACTAGCTCACCGCGTTTAACATCAAAGTTAACGCCGTGCAGGATATGCGACTCGCCATAAAAGGCGTGCAGATCACTAACCCGCAACATTTCTAGGGTTTGCGACTCGGTAGCAGCGTTGGTCTCATACGCTTCGGCGGTGTTCATACGGCAGCCTCCTCTTCAGCGGCTTCGCTACCCATATAGGCTTCTCGCACCAGCGGGTTACGGGAAACCTCTTCATAGTCACCTTCCGCCAACACGGCGCCACGCGCCAACACGGTAATGCGGTCACATAGCCGGCTTACCACGCTTAAGTTGTGCTCAACCATCAGTACCGTGCGTCCTTGTGAGACGCGTTTAATCAGCGCCACGATGCGGTCAACATCTTCAGCGCCCATGCCCTGGGTAGGTTCATCCAGCAACATCATAGTGGGGTCAAGCGCCAGCGTAGTGGCAACTTCCAAGGCACGTTTGCGACCGTAAGGCATTTCTACCGTTAGGGTGTCGGCGTACTCTCTTAGACCTACTTCATCGAGTAGCTCCATGGCTCGGTCGTTAAGATGATTAAGCGACGTCTCCGACTTCCAAAAATGGAAGGAGGTACCAAGCTGACGCTGCAGCGCCACACGAACGTTTTCCAACGCCGTCATGTGAGCGAACACCGCCGAGATTTGAAATGAACGAACTAACCCAAGCTGGGCTATCTCGTTGGATTTTTTACTGGTGATGGGTTTCCCGCGATAGAGAATCTCACCACGGGTAGGCGGTAAAAACTTGGTAAGCAGATTGAATACCGTGGTTTTACCTGCACCGTTAGGCCCGATTAGGGCGTGAATGTGCCCTTCCTGAACCTGAAGGTTCACGTCATCAACGGCGGTAAAGCCGCGGAACTCTTTGGTCAGTCCTCGCGTTTCGAGTACTGGCCCATTAATTACATCGTCTGCACGCATGAAGTGGTAAGCCTCTTGTTGTTCTTGTGCTGACTTTGCACCAGCCAGTTTACTCTGGAGCGGAAAATCGTTAGCCGGCGACGCACCCTTACCTGAACGTAAGGTGTAGGTGCAAACTAGCAATCACTTGCAGGGTATTACAATTACAACTTTGGTCTACGCAGACTCAATTTAATCTGCTTTAAACGCTTTATATATAAATTTTTCAGATACTTATGCAGATTCAACGGTAATCGACGTTTAGCAATACCAGCTTTACGTTAACGTAAACTTGTTTTAGCCTCATGGTCAGTGTTCCATAGGGGCATCCCCCTATCGACGAGAATAACGATCATGAGCAAAACATACTCGATTAGCGAGCTTGCCAGTGAGTTTGACGTAACCACGCGCAGCATTCGCTTTTATGAAGATCAAGAGCTGTTACACCCCGCCCGCCGGGGTCAAACGCGCATTTACAGCAGTAAAGATCGTGTACGCCTAAAGCTAACGCTACGCGGCAAGCGGCTGGGGTTTTCTCTCGCTGAAATTCGAGAACTTTTTGAGCTATGGGATGAGACCCGTAGCGGCAGCGAAAAGCAGCTGCACCTAATGTTGAGCAAGATTGGTGAGCGGCGCGCCGCTCTCGAACAACAAATGAAAGACATCACCATGGTGCAGCTAGAGCTCGAAAGCGCCGAAATCCGCTGTCGACAAGCACTTGAAGAACTTAACGAAAAGCATCCCTTAACAACGACAAGGTAATTGACCATGTTTTCACACTATTCAGAACTTAATTTTGGCCTGGACGACGAACTGAACATGCTGCGCGAGCAGGTCAATGCCTTTGCCGCTAGCGAGATCGCCCCCCGCGCTGCTGAAATTGATCGCACCAACGAATTCCCTAACGACCTCTGGAAGAAGTTCGGCGATATGGGCCTATTAGGCATTACCGTGTCTGAAGAGGATGGCGGTAGCGGCATGGGCTACCTTGCTCACTGCATTGCCATGGAAGAGATCTCCCGGGCGAGCGCTTCAGTCGCGCTCTCCTACGGTGCGCACTCTAACCTGTGCGTAAACCAACTTAAGATTAACGCCACCGCTGCACAAAAAGAGAAGTACCTGCCCAAGCTGATCAGCGGCGACCACGTGGGTGCACTGGCAATGTCTGAGCCCGGTGCGGGTTCTGATGTGGTGTCCATGCAGCTGCGCGCAAAACAAGATGGCGATCACTACATCCTTAACGGCAATAAGATGTGGATCACCAACGGCCCTGACGCTGATGTGCTGGTGGTGTACGCCAAAACCGACCCGGACGCAGGCTCTAAAGGCATTACCGCGTTTATTATCGAAAAAGGCATGGAAGGTTTCTCCACCGCTCAAAAACTCGACAAGCTGGGTATGCGCGGCTCTAACACCTGCGAGCTAGTGTTCCAAGATTGCAAAGTACCGGCCGAAAACGTGCTGGGCGACGTGGGTAAAGGCGTGCGTGTATTGATGAGCGGCCTGGACTATGAACGCGCCGTTCTGGCCGCTGGCCCCATCGGTATTATGCAAGCCGCCATGGACGTGGTGATGCCCTATATCCATGAGCGTAAGCAGTTCAACCAATCCATCGGTGAATTCCAACTGGTACAAGGCAAAGTAGCCGATATGTACACCACGCTGAATGCGTGCCGCGCCTACTTATACGCCGTCGCAGGTGCTTGCGATCGCGGCCAAACGTCGCGCAAAGACGCCGCTGGGGTGATTCTATACTGTGCCGAAAAAGCCACCCAAGTCGCCCTGGATTCTATTCAACTACTCGGTGGTAACGGTTATATCAATGAGTATCCCACCGGACGTCTGCTGCGCGACGCGAAGCTGTATGAAATTGGCGCGGGCACCAGCGAAATTCGCCGGATGCTGATTGGCCGCGAACTCTTCACCGAAACAAAGTAAGGGCCGCGCCATGAGCACACTCTCTACACAGATCAATCCCCGCAGCGATGTCTTTCAAACCAACGCGGCCTCAATGCTGGCGGAAGTTTCCAAGCTACGCGAGTTAACCGCCGCCGTCGCCCAAGGCGGTGGCCCTAAAGCTCGTGAGCGCCACGAAAGCCGCGGCAAACTATTCGTGCGTGATCGCATCGACCACTTAATTGACGAAGGCTCGCCCTTTTTAGAGTTTTCCGCACTGGCAGCCCATCATGTTTACGATAGCGACGTACCCGCAGCAGGCGTAGTGACGGGCATTGGCCGGGTATCTGGCGTTGAGTGCGTGATTGTGGCTAACGATGCCACGGTAAAAGGCGGCACGTATTTTCCGCTGACGGTGAAAAAACACCTGCGCGCCCAGGAAATTGCCCGCAAGCACCGCCTGCCGTGCATCTACTTAGTCGATTCTGGCGGTGCTTTCCTGCCCCGCCAGGACGAAGTGTTCCCCGACCGTGACCACTTCGGGCGCATCTTCTATAACCAAGCCACCATGTCCGCTGAAGGTATTCCACAAATCGCCGTGGTGATGGGTTCCTGTACCGCGGGTGGCGCCTATGTGCCCGCCATGGCGGATGAATCCATCATCGTTAAAGAGCAGGGCACGATTTTCCTAGGCGGCCCGCCCTTGGTAAAAGCAGCTACTGGCGAAAGTATCAGCGCTGAAGACTTAGGTGGTGCAGATGTTCACGCCAAAATAAGCGGTGTTGCGGACCACTACGCCGAAAACGACGCCCACGCGCTGCAGCTAGCCCGCGCCTGTGTGTCGCGCCTGAACTGGCAAAAACGCGGCAAGCTGGCCATGCAAGCGCCTAAACCACCTAAGCTCGACCCAGCAGAGCTTTACGGCATTGTGGGTACCGACCTTAAAAAACCTTATGACGTGCGCGAAGTGATTGGCCGTGTTGTCGATGACTCTGACTTTGACGAGTTCAAACGCTACTACGGCGACACCTTAGTTACCGGCTTTGCGCATATCCACGGCTATCCGGTGGGCATTGTGGCCAACAACGGCGTGCTGTTCTCCGAGAGCGCTGTAAAAGGTGCGCACTTTATTGAACTATGCGCTCAGCGCAAGATCCCGCTGGTGTTCCTGCAAAACATTACCGGCTTTATGGTCGGCTCTAAATACGAGCATGAAGGCATCGCCAAGCACGGCGCCAAGCTGGTAACGGCGGTCGCCTGCGCCAAAGTACCCAAATTCACGGTGCTGATTGGCGGCAGCTTCGGCGCGGGCAACTACGGCATGTGCGGCCGGGCTTATGATCCCAACCTGCTGTTTATGTGGCCCAATGCGCGTATCTCCGTAATGGGTGGCGAGCAGGCGGCAGGCGTGCTTTCCCAGGTGAAGCGCGAACAGCACGAACGCGAAGGGCGCGAGTGGACGAAAGAAGAAGAAGAGGCGTTCAAACAGCCCACCCGCGATCAGTACGAGCACCAGGGCCACCCCTACTACGCCAGCGCCCGCTTGTGGGATGACGGCGTCATCGACCCGCTGCAAACCCGCGATGTGCTGGGGCTTTCTTTAGCCGCCGCGATGAATGCCGAAGTCGAAGAGACACGCTTCGGCGTGTTCCGGATGTAAGGGGCGAACACCATGGCTTACTCAACGCTACTGATTGAAAACGGCATCGCGCGCCTGACCCTGAACCGCCCAGAGGTGCATAACGCCTTCGACGACAGCCTAATCGCCGAGCTAAACGCGCACCTTGAAGAACTGCATCAACTGGCCAATGCGGGCGATGTTCGGGCAGTGGTACTTGGCTCTGAGGGAAAAAGCTTCTCCGCAGGCGCTGACCTGAACTGGATGAAGCGCATGGTCGATTACGACCTGGAAGATAATCTCGCTGACTCCCGCAAGCTGTCAGCGTTAATGCACGGCTTGGATACCCTGCCCTGCCCCACGCTTTGCCGGGTTCAAGGCGCGGCGTTTGGCGGCGCGGTAGGGTTAGCTGCCTGCTGCGATGTGGTGATCGCCTCTGATAAGGCTAAGTTCTGCCTCTCAGAAGTCAAAATTGGCCTCTCTCCTGCGGTCATCAGCCCTTACGTTCAGCGTGCGCTGGGCGAGCGCCAAATGCGCCGCTACGCCTTAACCGCAGAAGTCATGGATGCGCCAACGGCGCTGGCACTCGGCTTAGCCCATAAGGTTGTAGAGCACGAAGCATTGGACGGCGAGGTAGACGCCATGCTGGATACGCTTCTCGCCGGCTCGCCTCAAGCACAACGCGCCACCAAAGCACTACTGGCAAGGGTCGCCCAAGCGCCCGACAGCGATACCACCCGGGAGCACACCTGCCAAGTGATTGCTAAATTACGGGTGAGCCACGAGGGCCAAGAGGGCTTATCCAGCTTTTTTGAAAAGCGCCGCCCCGCCTGGACGCAACCGTCCAGCCTTCAAGAACAGAACAACGCTGCGGAGCCACGCTCATGACGCTTGAAAACAACGCTGAAACACATAAATTCGATACCCTGCTGGTAGCCAACCGCGGCGAAATTGCCTGCCGGGTAATGCGCACCGCCCGCCGCATGGGGCTTAAAACCGTCGCTGTCTATTCAGATGCCGATGCCTCTGCTAGCCATGTGCGCGAAGCCGATGAAGCCGTGCGCTTAGGCCCCGCCGCCGCCCGCGAAAGCTATTTGAATGTCGATGCGGTCATTGAAGCCGCCAAGCGAACCGGCACAGGCGCTATTCACCCCGGCTACGGCTTTCTATCTGAAAACGGTGGCTTCGTAAAAGCGCTTGAACAGGCAGGCATTACCTTTGTTGGCCCGCCGGCCTCGGCGATTGCCGCCATGGGCGACAAATCTGCCGCCAAAGCACGCATGGCTAACGCTGGCGTACCGTTGGTGCCGGGTTACCATGGCGATGATCAGGACGATGACCTGCTGCGTTTAGAGGCCGACAAAATCGGCTACCCCGTGATGCTCAAAGCCAGCGCCGGTGGTGGTGGTAAAGGCATGCGCGTTGTAGAGAGCGGCGAAGGGTTCAAAGCAGCACTTGATGGCTGCCGCCGAGAGTCTAAGGCTGCCTTCGGTGACGACCGCATGCTCATTGAGAAGTATCTGGTGCAGCCACGCCATGTGGAAGTTCAGGTGTTCTGCGATCGCCATGGTAACGGCGTTTACCTCTTCGAGCGGGACTGCAGCGTTCAGCGCCGCCACCAAAAAGTCATTGAGGAAGCTCCGGCCCCCGGCATGACGTTGGAGCTGCGCCAGGCCATGGGCGATGCCGCCGTTCGCGCCGCCAAAGAGATTGGTTACGTGGGCGCGGGAACCGTCGAGTTTCTGTTAGACATTGACGGCTCGTTCTACTTCATGGAGATGAACACCCGCCTGCAGGTTGAGCACCCCGTTACTGAAATGATCACCGGCCAAGACTTGGTTGAATGGCAGCTGCGCGTGGCGATGGGCGAGCCACTCCCCTGCACCCAAGACGAGCTAACCATCACCGGCCACAGCTTTGAAGCGCGGATTTACGCCGAAGACCCAGAGCAGGACTTCCTGCCCGCCACCGGCCTGCTCACTCGCTTTGCACTGGATTTAGAGGGCGCAGGGTTAGACAGCGATCAGGTGCGTTTAGACAGCGGCGTAGAGAGCGGCGACGAAGTTTCCATGCACTACGACCCCATGCTGGCCAAGCTGATTGTTCACGGTGCTGACCGTGACGCCGCGCTTGCCACGCTGAACCGTGCCTTAGCCGCACTGGATGTACAGGGCGTGGTGACTAACCGCGCATTCCTGCAGCGCCTTGCGAATCACCCTGGCTTTAAAAATGTCGAGCTGGACACGCGCTTTATCGAGCGCAACGAAGCCACGCTATTTGCCCCGCGCAGCTACTCTACTGAAGCCTACGCCAGCGCTGCGTTGATCGGTTTAAACCAGCTGGCGCAGGAGTGTGAAAGTGATTCCCCCTGGGATCGTCATGACGGCTTCCGTTTGAATGCCCCGCATACCATCCGCATTGCGCTGTGTGACCCGGCAAGTGCTCAGGCGGCTGACAGCGACGAAGCGGTGGTGATTGTGGAAGGTAAGCGCGAGAGCGGCGAATCGCTTTGGAACCTCACCATTGGTGATGAAACGCTCACCGCTAGCCTCCAATCGCTGACGGGCGATGCCGTTGCCGTCACGCTAAACGGCCACCGTCGCCGCCTTCAAGCGCGCCGCGATGGGCATGTTGTGGTGATGGCAGAACCAAGCGGCGAAACGCGCCTGTTCTGGCGCCGCATTGACGCCATCGACCACGGCCACCATGAGGCGGAATCAACCCTGACCGCCCCCATGAATGGCACCGTGGTAGCACTGCTGGTTGAACCCGGCACAGCAGTTGAGAAAGGCATGCCGCTGATGGTCATGGAAGCCATGAAAATGGAGCACACCATGACCGCGCCTGCCGATGGCAGCGTCGAGTCTTTCCATTTCCAGGCCGGCGATACCGTAAGCCAGGGCGATGTATTGCTCGACTTCGCCCCCAGCGAATAGGAACAGAACTATGGCACTGCCAACGTCAATTAAGCTGTTTGAAATGGCCCCTCGCGATGGCCTTCAAAATGAACCGGGCACCCTGGTGCCCACCGCTACCAAGATCGAACTGATCGAACGGCTAGCCAACGCTGGCCTCACCCATATTGAAGCGGCTAGCTTCGTCTCGCCTAAGTGGGTGCCGCAAATGGGCGATGCCACCGACGTTATGAACGGCATTGCTCGCCAACCCGGCGTGGTTTACTCAGCACTCACGCCTAACCTAAAAGGCTTGGAAGGCGCACTGGCAGCGGGCGTTGAGGAAATCGCGGTGTTTGGCGCCGCTTCAGAAGCGTTCTCGCAAAAGAACATCAACTGCTCGATTGCGCAGTCCCTTGAGCGCTTTGAACCCGTGCTCGCACGGGCCAATGAGGCAGGCGTTCGAGTACGCGGCTATGTCTCCTGCGTGCTGGGCTGCCCCTATGAAGGCGACATCTCGCCCGAAAAAGTGGCCGAGGTGGCCAAGGCGCTTTATGAGATGGGCTGCTATGAAATCTCCCTGGGCGATACCATCGGCGTGGGCACGCCGCTTGCGGCTAAGCGAATGATTGAAGCCACCCGCCAGCAAGTGCCTATTGAGCACTTGGCCGCCCACTTCCACGACACCTATGGCATGGCCCTGGCTAACTTATATGCCGTACTGGAAGAAGGAGTCAGCGTAATTGACGCAGCGACCGCTGGCCTTGGCGGCTGCCCTTACGCTAAAGGCGCATCCGGCAATGTGGCCACCGAAGACGTACTCTATTTACTTGAAGGCCTGGGCATTAACACCGGCATCGACCTTCAGGCGGTGATCGACACGGGCTACTGGATTACCAACGAGTTAGGCCGCAAGCCAAGCGCAAAGGTCGCTCTCGCAAAAGGCATTAGCCGCCAATAACCGTCCAATAATAAATAAGAACCGCCTGACGTCCCGCTTAGATAAAAAAAAGACATCGGAGAGACACATTATGGCATCACCTGCTCTTACCCTACCCAGTTACACCAGCAGCACCGCCGATAAACCGCTGCTGGGCATGACCATTGGCGATAAGTTTGACCAAATTGCTGAACAGTACCCGGATAACGACGCGCTGATTGCGCTGCATCAGAACATCCACTGGAGCTATCGTCAGCTTCAGGAAGAGGTAAACCGCTGCGCCCGCGCCCTGCTGGCGATTGGCGTTAAAAAAGGTGACCGCGTTGCCATTTGGGCGCCCAACTGCAGCGAGTGGACGCTGACCCAGTTCGCCACCGCCAAACTTGGCGCTATTCTGGTCAACATCAACCCTTCCTACCGCACCCATGAGCTGGAGTACGCGCTGAACCAGTCGGGCGCTCGTTTTCTAGTCACTGCCCATAGCTTCAAGTCTTCCGACTACACCGCCATGCTTTATGAGTTAGCACCTGAGCTCAACAGCAGCGCGGAAGGCCAGCTTCAGTCAAAAACGCTGCCAGAGCTTGAGTGCGTGATTAACTTAAGCAGCGAAAAGCACAGCGGCATGTGGCGCTGGGCCGACTTCATTAATGAAGCCAGCAAGGTCAGCCAAACCGACGTCAACGATTTACAAGCCACGCTGCAGTTCGATGACCCGATCAATATCCAGTACACCTCGGGCACTACCGGCTTCCCGAAAGGCGCCACACTTTCCCACCACAACATCCTGAACAACGGTTTTTTTGTGGCGGAAAGCATGGGCTTTACCAGCGAAGACCGTTTGGTCATCCCGGTACCGCTCTACCACTGCTTCGGCATGGTGATGGGTAACCTGGGCTGTATGACCCACGGCGCGGCGATGATTTACCCGGATGAGGGTTTCGACCCTGGCAAGGTGCTAAAGGCGGTACACGAGCAAAAAGCTACCGCGCTGTACGGCGTACCGACCATGTTTATCGCCGAGCTGGAGCACCCGGACTTTGCCAGCACCGATTTTTCATCGCTACGCACCGGCATCATGGCGGGTTCTATCTGCCCTGCTGAAATCATGAAGCAGGTCATCGACAAGATGAACATGAAAGGTGTGCAGATCGCCTACGGCATGACCGAAACAAGCCCTGTATCTACCCAAACAGGCGCCAACGACAGCATCGACAAGCGCGTTTCCACCGTAGGCCGCACTCAGCCCCATCTGGAAAGCAAAATTGTCGACCCCGGCAACGGCGGTATTTTGCCCCGCGGTGAAATTGGCGAACTGTGTACCCGTGGCTACAGCGTCATGCTCAAGTACTGGAAAAACGAAAAAGCCACTGCCGAGGCCATTGACGAAGCGGGCTGGATGCACACGGGTGATTTAGCCACCATGGACGAAGAGGGCTATATCCAAATCGTCGGCCGTATTAAAGATATGGTGATTCGCGGTGGCGAGAACGTTTACCCCAAAGAAATTGAGGAGTTTCTATACGCTCACCCGGCAATCTCTGAAGTACAGGTTACCGGCGTGCCGGATAAGAAATATGGCGAAGAGTTAATCGCCTGGGTGAAGCTCAACAGCAGCTCAGGTGACGTCACCGGTGAAGAGCTGCGTAACTACTGCAAAGGCAAAATCACCCACTTTAAAATTCCGCGTTACTTTAAGTTTGTCGATGAATTCCCCATGACAGTAACGGGTAAAATCCAGAAATTCAAAATGCGCGAAATTTCTATCCAAGAGCTTGGGCTTGAGGATCAAACATAATTCCATCAAGCCTTGTTTTTCAAACATCGTTTTAATGAACGCCGGCCCCCGGTCGGCGTTTCACTTTATTCATATAACTTCCTCTATAACGAGACACTGACATGGCCACTCACCAGCCGCTAACCGAGCACTACCACCAAGGGCTGCGCGATGGCGATATTCTCACTCAAATTCGCACTCACTACCCCGATGGCCCTACCCTGCACCAGCTCGCCCCGTTAGATCAGCTGCATATTGGCGGTATCGCCGCGTCAAAAAAACTGCTTAGCCTGCTTGACCCACAAACGCATAAACACGTGCTGGATATTGGTTCAGGCGTAGGCGGGTTAATGCGTCAAGGGGCAGCGCTTGGGTTTCATATCACCGGGCTGGATATCACCTACCGCTTTAACGTACTTAACCAGGCGCTGACTGATTTATCGCTTCATTCGGCCAACCCGCCCCTTCGCTGTGTGACCGGAGATGCATGCGCATTGCCCTTTTCAGAACACACATTCGATGCCGTCCTGTTTCAACACAGCTTAATGAACATGCCTGCCCCTGCCCACGTGCTTGCGCAGTGCCGCCGCGTTCTTCGTCCCGGCGGAAAGCTCGTAATGCACGAGGTGGTCAGTGGCGAAAACATTGCCGACCTCCGCTACCCCGTGCCGTGGGCGGCAACGCCAGAACATTCGCACCTACTCACCATAGCCGAGCTAACCAAGCTACTTGAGACGAACGGTTTTCAGCTATCACATTGCGAAGATTGGAGCAGAACCGCGCTTGAATGGCGACAGCGGCAGCGACAAAAAGAGCAAACGCCACACACGGCCGTGCTCTCTCCTCAGTGGATATTTGGCGAGCGCTTTTTGAAAATGGGAAAAAATCTGCTAGAAAATTTGGCTAATAACGCAATTAACGTGGTGGAAATTAGCGCCCGTTGCTAGGCTGGTTAGGATGACTTCCATGTAAAAGGACAGAGGAACGCCAATGAATCGCCTGGCAAGCACCCTGCTCTTTAGCGCTTTTGGCACCATGCTCCCTTTTATGAACTGCGCTGCCAATGACGGCACTCCCGTTATGGCCTATGCCGCCACTGAAAGCGAACTCATCACACTCGCCAATGGTGTGGTACTGGAAGGTAGCGACTTAAACAGTTTGGATACCTACACCACGGGTTTTCGCCTCACCGCTGGGTTTAGCCCATCACACCTGCCCCGTTTGGATATTGGCGCTGAGATTGCCTACCGGGAAAGTGAAGAAGTCCCCATCTCTAACAGCGTTTCCCCACTGATAATGGACACCCTTAGTCTAGGCGGTGCTGTTGTTGCCGGCGTTCGCATGGGGTCTTTCAGCGTATATGCTAAATCCGGCTTTACCGAGTGGCGGGGTGAAACCGACCAACCCCTAGCCGACAGCGGTGGCACTGCCCTACTGCAAGGGTTCGGTGCGACGATGACAATTAACCGGTTAGTGAGTCGGCTTGAGTACGAACGTATCGACGCCCCCACCCTCAGCCATCTCAATATGATGAGCGCTTCGCTGCATCTGCCGTTTTAGCGTGTAGAAATCTGCTAACCGTGTTGGTCAGCACGCTTTTTCCAGAAAGCCCTCTTTTCAGCATCTTCTGTAACCCGCTAACGTCAAAAACATAGCGCTGACATCGATTAGGCATTGACCTTTTATCTCACGCTGTTAATGTACTAGTACGCTAGTACATTAAATAACGGCTCGGTGATAAACAGTGCCTGCAAACGTTTCTTTAAATGATAATTTCCAAGCAGAGCTGGTTCGTCATTTGCTCGCCATTGACTCGCCTAAGGCAATGCACGAAGCGCTTGCCAGCCTGTTGACACCCGCGGAGTACCAAGAAATCAGTAAACGTCTGCAGATTTTTAAGCTGCTGCGCGAAGGCGTGCCCCACCGCAAAATTGCCGAAACTCTCGGCGTGGGTATTGCTACGGTTTCACGCGGGTCACGCGCTTTAACGACGCTACCCTCTTCACGGAATGATGACTTATGAGCACTGCTAACACGCACTCTACTCAAGGCCCGCAGCCGTTTACGCTACCGCGCAAGCCTCACTATGTGACGCTGGCGGCGGACTGCGATTTCTTTGCCCTGTTTCAAAAAATTGAACGACAGTTTGATAACTGCTACATGCTGGAGTCGCTGGGCGAAGATAGCCACATAGCGCGTCACTCCATTATAGGCTTCGACCCCGAATACATTCTGTACGCCAACGGCAACACGCTGACCATTGAAGACCGCGACGGCAACGCCAACCGCTACCCAAGTGACAACCCTTATGAACTGCTGCGCAGCCTGATCCCACAAAATATTATTTCTCGTAAATATGCGGGCGGGCTAAGCGGTTATCTTGGCTACGACGCCATGCAGTACTTCGAACCCTCACTCACTCTGAAAGCCAGTGACGACTTCGATACCTTTCGCTTTGGGCTGTATAAAGATGGTCTGATTCTCGACAAAATGACCGGCGAGGTCACCTACTTCTACTACGACAATAGCCGCTACGCGTTTCTGCAAACGCTGATCGACGCCGACGACGAACCGGCAGGCCCGCTGCACATTACTGCGTTGGGCGACACCATGAGCAAAGCCGAACACGCCGAGGCGGTTGCCAAGGTAAAGCAGGATATTATCGACGGCAAAGTATTCCAGTGCGAAGTGGGCTTTAAAAAGCGCTTCCGTATTGAAGGCGACACCCTCGCGCTCTACGACCAACTGCGCACGATTAATCCCTCACCACAGATGTACTACGTTAAATTTGGCGAACAGAAGCTGATTGGCGCAAGCCCTGAGCTGCTGTTCCGGCTGCGCCAGGGGGAAATGGAAACCTTTCCTCTTGCGGGCACCACCCTGCGCGGCCAAACGCCTCAAGAGGATACCCAGCTTGCCCGAGCGCTGCTTAACGACCCGAAAGAGATCGCTGAGCATAATATGATTGTGGATCTGCACCGCAACGATATCGGCCGCGTCGCCCAGTTCGGCACGGTAAAAGTGCGCAGCCTGATGGACATTAAGCGCTTCAGCCATGTGCAGCATATTTCCAGCGAAATTGTAGGGATTATCGCCGAAGGTGAAGATATGTTTACGGCTCTTGCCAGCAACTTCCCGGCGGGCACACTAACCGGTGCGCCAAAAATCGAGGCTATGAAAATCATCGACGACCTGGAAAATGACGGTCGTGGCCCTTACGGCGGCGCGGTGGGCCAGTTCTCGTTTAACGGCGACTGCACCTTTGCTATTCCCATTCGCACGGTGTTTGTGAACGGTGAACGCGCTTACGTGCAAACCTGCGGCGGGAACGTATTTGATAGTAACGCCGACGATGAATACGAAGAGATTCGCCGCAAATTTGCCGGCACTCGCAAAGCCCTTGCCCCTTTTATGAGCGCGGATATGGAGAGCCAAGCATGAAGGTGCTAATTATCGATAACTACGACTCCTTCACCTATAACCTCTACCAGTTTATCGGTGAAATTCTCACTACAGAGAAGAATCGCGGCGAGCTTCCTCACTTTGAAATCATCGTCAAACGTAATAATCAGATCGATTTCAGCGCCATTGAGGAAATGGCTCCCAACCGCATCATCATCTCCCCCGGCCCAGGCTCCCCGGATGACCCGCGCTACTTTGGGGTTTGTGCTGAAGTGATCGAGAAACTCGGCAAAACCACGCCCTTGTTAGGCGTATGCCTGGGCATGCAGGGCATCGTCCATGTGTTTGGCGGCAAGGTGATTAACGCCCCACTGCCCATGCACGGCAAAATCAGCCCCATTAACCACAACAACCGCTCGGTATTTAACGGCGTACCCGACCAGCTTGAGGTGATGCGCTACCACTCACTGATTGCTGATGCGGCCTCCCTGCCCGAGTGCCTGGAAGTCACCGCCACCGTGGGCGAACTAACGGCTGATAAGTTTGAGCAGCGTGCCAGTTGGCAGGCAGTTGGTGAGTTTGAGCTAATGGGCGTGAAACATAGGGACTATCCAATACACGGCATACAATTTCACCCGGAGTCGTTTGCCACCGAAGGCGGAAAAGAGCTAATAGCCAACTTTCTTTTCACACCTAATGGCCAAGTATAAAAGGCATTAATACCCACAGACCTCCTACATTCAGCGCTACGGTCATCCAAAACATAAGTCGAAAGCTTGTCTTTTGGGTTTTATGGCGCAGGCGCTGTTGGGCAAACCAAGCGCCCGGCCAGCCGCCTGCCAGCGCCAGCAGATGCAGCGATTTCTCGCTCACCCGCTGGCGCTTTTTAATGGCCGCTTTTTTATCAACGGCGTAAACGGTATAAGCAATAACGCTGACAACAACATAAAAAACAGCTACAAGAATCAAAATAGAAGTGCTCAATCACGTTTTCGAGAAAAGCGCATAACATGTAGCGGACGCTACTTACGGCGCGACGATGGCTTGCCACCCGTTGTAGGCTTGCCTCTTCCGGCTCGCCCCTTACCCACCGTTTTAGCGCCAGCTTTCCCTTTTATACCGGGCTTACCACTGGCAGGTTTAGCCTTCGCGTGGGCTTTTGCTGGGCCTGCGGCTTTACCTTTTGGATCTTTACGAACTTTCCCGCTTGGCTTAGCCCCCTTCTGGGCCTTTTTAGCTGCCGGTTGGTTTCCCTTTCCAGCGTCTGAACGAGCGCTATAGTTGGGCCTGCTGACTGGCTTTTTCTTCTCCGGTACAGGATCAGAGGTCTCGGTAAGCCTAATGATGGTATCGATCTCTTTCGGCGTTAAATCCCGCCAGTCGCCCAGCGCCAAGCCTTTTAGCGAGACATTCATGATGCGTGTGCGAACCAGCTGGGTAACGTCGTAGCCGAAATACTCACACATGCGGCGGATCTGGCGGTTTAGCCCTTGTACCAGCGTAATAGTGAATACAAACGTCGACTCTTTAGCGACCTTACACTTTTTGGTCACCTGCCCTAAGATCGGCACGCCACCCTGCATACCGGCAATAAACTCATCGGTAATCGGCTTGTTGACCGTGACCACGTACTCTTTTTCATGGTTGTTATTAGCGCGCAGAATTTTATTCACCAAGTCGCCATTATTGGTGAGGAAAATAAGCCCTTGGGAGTCTTTATCCAGGCGCCCAATGGGAAAGATACGCGTGCCGTGTTTTACGAACTCAACGATGTTGTCTTTTTCCGCCGACTCCGTGGTGCTGACAATACCCACCGGCTTGTTAAGCGCGATAAGGACTAAATCTTCCTCCTCCTGAGGCTCAATGTCCTGACCGTTAACTTTTACCCGGTCACCCGCCACTACTTGGTCGCCGGTGGTCGCACGGCGGCCATTAATCCAGACATTGCCTTGTTCCACATAGCGGTCAGCCTCACGGCGGGAGCAGAGGCCGCTTTCGCTGATGTATTTATTAATTCGAGTAGATTTTCGTAACGACATAAAGCGCCAACCAACGGTAGTCGATTAAAAAAGCGCCGCCACCCAAGGGTAGCGGCGCTAGTGGACAGGATGACGAATTTAACCTGTGTTGCGTAAGCCGGCCGCAATGCCCGCCATGGTCACCATTAGCGCGCGGGATAGGTCTGCACTAATGGCGCCATCGGCATCGCGGTTACGCTGCAAAAGCTCCGCTTGTAAGCCGTGAAGCGGGTCGATGTAAGGATTACGCACATCAATTGCCTGGCGAATGAGCGGCGTATTTTCCAGCAATTTCTCCTGCTGGAGGATATCGAGCACAGCCTCTTCCAGCCGCTCAAAACGCTCACGCAGCCTTTTACCCAGGGCTTTTAGCGACGGCTCATCCACCAGCCGATGCTCGTAGTAAGCGGCAATCGCTACATCAGCCTTGGCCAATAGCATCTCAAGCATGTCTAGATAGGTGCCAAAGAACGGCCATTCATTGCGCATTTCTTGCAACACTTCACGACCGCCGGGCTGCTCTAGCCGCCGCGAAAACGCTTCACCGCTACCCAGCCACGCGGGCAGCATTAAGCGAATCTGCGTCCAGGCGAAAATCCACGGTATCGCTCGCAGGGTTTCCACACCACCATCTTGGCGGCGCTTGGTGGGCCGTGAGCCCAACGGTAGCCTGCCCAACGCTCCTTCCGGAGTTACCGCACGGAAGTATGGAACGAAATCAGGATCTTCACGCACCACGCCCACATAAGCGGCGTGGGCGACCTTAGCCAACTGATCCATCTCCTCCCGCCAATGGGGCTCAGGCGTACGTGGCGGCAGTAACGTGGCTTCTAGCACCGCACAGGCATAAATTTCCATGGACCGCAGGGCAATATCCGGCTGACCGAACTTAAAGCGAATCATCTCGCCCTGTTCGGTCACTCGCAGGCTACCGTTCACCGAGCCGGGGGGCTGGGAAAGTATCGCCGCGTGGGCCGGACCGCCGCCGCGGCCAACGGTGCCACCGCGACCGTGGAATAGGGTTAAGTCTACGCTATGCTTTTCGCACACATTCACCAGCGCTTCCTGGGCGCGGTACTGTGCCCAAGCGGCAGCAAGCTGTCCCGCATCTTTCGACGAATCGGAGTAACCGATCATGACTTCTTGGCGGTCATCAATCAGCGCGCGGTAGCCCGGTATCGCCAGCAGCTGGTCAATCACGTCACCCGCATGATTCAAATCGTTAAGCGTTTCAAACAGCGGTGCAATGGGAAGTGTTACTTGCCCCCCGACCTCTTTCATCAGCAGCGCAACGGTGAGCACGTCAGAAGGCTCTGCTGCCATAGAGATAATGTAAGTACCCAGCGCCTCTGACTGCTCTTGCGCAATTACCTTAAACGTATCGAGCACCTCACGGGACTCAGCAGAGCACTCCCAGCGGCGCGGAATCAACGGACGCCGCGAGGCGAGTTCGCCAAGCAAAAACTCTTGGCGTTTGGTTTCATCCCATTCACGGTAGTGACCAAGACCCAGCGCACTGGTCAGCTCTTCAATAACCTGCGCATGGCGGCTCGCTTCTTGGCGCAGGTCGAGCTTGGTGAGGGTGACACCAAATACCGCTACGCGGCGCAGGGTATCCAGCAAGGCGCCGTTGGCGATGGTATCCAGGCCAACATCACACAGCGAGCGGTAGCAGGCTAACAGCGGCGAATAGAGCTGGTCGCGGGTTTCAATAATTGGCCCGCCCTCATAATTGCGATCATCTAACTCCGCCTTGGCCCAGTCCCGCGTTGCTTCCATTCTCGTCAGCAGGCGTTTTAACACCTCCCGATAGGGTTCAGCCACGTCACCTGCTTCTGCTTTCAGGGCACTATTGGCCTTCCACATAGAGAGTTCGGTTTTCAACTGTTCAAGGTCACGCAGGTAGAGATCGGCGGCCATCCAGCGGCCTAGCAGCAATACTTCACGGGTGACCTTCGCCGTCACGTTTGGATTACCATCACGGTCGCCGCCCATCCAGGAAGCGTAGCGTATTGGCGCAGCGTCCAACGGAAGGCGCTCCCCGGCCGTTTCCAACAGCAGACTGTCTAGGTCGCGGTGGAAATCCGGTACCGCTTGCCACAGGGAGTTTTCAATCACCGCAAAGCCCCATTTGGCTTCATCCACGGGGGTTGGCCTCTCATGACGGATCTCATCGGTGTGCCAAGCCTGACTAATGAGCTCTTCCAGGCGACCTTGGGCGCGCGCACCCCGCTCTGGGTAGTCTTCAGAGCTTTCAATCGCGGTTAAGCACTCATCAATGGCGTCGTATTTTTGAATTAACGTGCGGCGAATAACTTCTGTTGGGTGTGCTGTTAGTACCAGTTCCACGCGCATATTAGCGAGGGTCTCAACCAACTTGCGCGGGGAATTACCAGCCTTCTGGGCACGATTTAACAGCTCACCCAGCACCGGCTGAGAGCCGGGCTTGTAGTCTTCCACCCGGCGAAAGCGCGCCCGGTAGTGCTGCTCGGCAATATTGGCCAGGTTTAGAAACTGGTTGAACGCGCGGGTCACCGGCAACAGATCCCGCTCTGGGAGCTGACGCAAGTACTCAATCAGCTGTCGTTGCTGCAATGAATCGCTTTGGCGACCCCGCTTAGCATGGGCTCGGATGGTTTCGATTTTATCGACAAATGCCTGGCCTAAATCGTCGGCAATGGTACGTCCTAGGCTATCGCCTAAAATACGTACGTTATCGCGTAGCGATTCGTGTAGGTCGTGACTCATTGGCATGGCCTCCTTGCGGGGACGCGTTGATAGTTTAAGAGGTTAACTGTTGTTCTTGGCCTTTTGCGGCTTGCCAGTGGGCTTCCATCTCGTCAAGCGATGCCTCACTGATCGGGCAGTCGTCTTCGGCAAGCGCGCGTTCAACGTAGCGAAAGCGGCGTTCGAATTTACTGTTGGTGGCGCGCAGGCACTGTTCAGGATCGGCTCCCAGAGTGCGCGCTAAATTAGTAACGGCAAATAGTAAGTCGCCCACTTCTTCTTGAGCATGCGGGAGATCATCGGCGGCAAGCGCCTCTTCCACTTCCGCCAGTTCTTCACGAATTTTATCCAGTACTCCGCGGGCATCCGGCCAGTCAAAACCGACCCGGGCAGCGCGTTTGGAAAGTTTTGACGCACGGCTCAGCGCAGGCAGTGTACGCGGCACATCGTCGAGTACCGAAACAGATTGCTGGGCACGCTCAGCGCGTTCACCCGCTTTCAGCGCTTCCCAGCGTGAGTTTACCTGCTGGGTTTGTACATCCTCTGCATTCACCCCCGGCGGACGCCGAGATGCCAGGGTGCCGTCGGGAAACACGTGCGGGTGGCGTCGCAGCATTTTCGCGGTCAGCGTATCGACGATGTCGTGAAAGTCAAAACGCTGCTCTTCTGCGCCAAACTGAGCGTAATACACCACTTGAAAGAGCAGGTCGCCTAGCTCGCCGGGCAACTCATCATAGGCACGGCGTTCAATGGCATCGGCAACCTCGTAGGCCTCTTCTAGGGTATGGGGCACAATGCTGTCCCAGTTCTGCTTAATATCCCACGGGCAGCCCTGTTGGGTATCGCGCAACACTTGCATCAGCGTTAACAGGTCATCTAAGCGGTAACGCATTAGGCCCCTCCCTTACGGGTACTTTTCTCTGGATCGGCGTTACGCAATCGGCGCACCTCGGTCACGTTAGGCAGCTGCTGAAGCCGTGAGAAGAGCCGGCCTAGGGATTCAAGACCATCTACTTCCAGGGTAATACGCAGCCGGGCAATACCCTCATCCGTATCGGTCAGGGTATTCACCGCAAGCACGTTCACCTTTTCATTGCCCAGAAGCCCCGTGACATCCCGTAGCAGACCTGAACGATCCCAGGCTTGAATTTCAATGGTCACCGGATAGCGGGTATGGGCGCGCTCGCCCCACTCAACTTCGATAATGCGCTGAGGCTCATCCATGCGCAATTGAAGAATATTGGCACACTCCTGACGGTGCACCGTCACCCCTCGACCCTGGGTAATAAAGCCGACAATAGGTTCACCGGGTACCGGGCTACAGCAGTTCGCCATACTGGTTTTCAGGTTGCCCACCCCTAGCACCGTAATATCACTTTGAGTGGCTTTACTGGGCTGGCGGCGTGGCTTAGCCAGTAGCCGTTGGAGCTGTTCTTGGTCGTCGGTTTCACCAAATAGCTGCTGAGCTTGGTGAAGCACTTGGCCAATACGTAGATCGCCCGCCCCCAGCGCTGCATACATATCATCAGCGTTTTGGTAGTTAACGGCTTTGGCCAGCTGGATAAGGTCTAGCCCTTCCACATCCAAACGGCGCATTTCCCGCTCGAACAGAGCGCGCCCTTCCTCAAGGTTTTGATCCCGGGCCTGATATTTAAACCACGCTTGTATTTTGGCCCGCGCTCGGGAAGTGCGCACATAGCCCAGGTTTGGGTTGAGCCAGTCGCGGCTTGGGCCACCCTTGGTAGCCGTCAAAATTTCAATCTGCTGGCCGGTTTTTAGCTTATAGGTCAGCGGTACAATACGCCCATTGACCTTGGCACCTCGGCAGCGATGGCCAATTTCAGTGTGCACCCGATAGGCGAAATCGATAGGCGTGGCAATACGCGGTAGGTCGATGACGTGACCATCCGGGGTAAATACATAGTTGCGATCGGGCGCAACATCGCTTGAGAGTCCTTCGCGAAGATCACCAAAACCGCCCACTTCGTCTTGCCACTCCAATACTTGACGCAGCCAGGCGATTTTCTCTTCGTAGCTGCGGCTTTTGGCATTGGTATCGTGGCCTTTATAGCGCCAGTGGGCACAGACGCCTAGCTCTGCCTCATCGTGCATGGCAAAGGTGCGAATTTGAATCTCGATTACCTTATTATCTGGCCCCATGACAGCGGTATGCAGTGACTGATAGCCGTTTTTCTTAGGGTTGGCGATATAGTCATCAAACTCGTTGGGCACGTGATGCCAGCATGAGTGAACGATTCCCAGTACGGTATAGCAGTCGGTCACTTCTGGTACCAAGATTCGCACTGCACGTACGTCGTGTACCTGGGAAAAGTCGATCCGCTTGCGCTTCATTTTGCGCCAAATGGAGTAGATGTGCTTCGCTCGACCGCTAACGTCGTAACGCAGTATGTTCTGGGCTTCCATCAAGCTTTTGAGGGTTTCCACGACGTCATGGATATAACGGTCACGATCCAGACGTTTTTCGGCCAATAGCTTCGCAATCGCTTTGTAATCGTCTTCATGCAGGTAGCGAAACGAGAGGTCTTCAAGCTCCCATTTAATTTGGCCAATCCCCAAACGGTGGGCAAGCGGCGCATAGATGTCCGCCACTTCACGGGCAACTTGAAGGCATTTTTCCCGGGGCGCATCTTTGACTTGGCGCAGCGCGCAGGTGCGTTCAGCAATTTTAATCAGCGCGACGCGCACATCACCCACCATGTTAACCAGCATTTTGCGCAGGTTTTCCTGCTGATTGTGCTGGCCCATGGCATGGTTGGGTGTCAATGGATAGCTAATAGCCGCCATTTGTAAAACACCGTCGATGAGCTGGGCGACTTCACTGCCAAAACGCTTGGTCACTGCGTCTATACTGAGTAGCCCTTCACGCACCGCACGGTAGAGTACGGCGGCCTCAAGGGTTGTCTGGTCAAGCTTAAGCTCAGCCAGTATGTCGGCCATCTCAAGCCCCATACGAAAACTAGAGCCTGCCGAGAGCCACACGCGGTGAGTATTAGGTGCCTCGCGCTCTAACTGTTCGGCCAGTTCGCAGGCTTGCAGCAGCCTCTCGGGTTCACGTAGGCGCACATCCTCTTGAAGGCGCGTTAACCATTGTTGTATATCCACTTTTCCGCTTTGAGTGAGCGGTTGGTCTTCACGCACTTTCACCATGGCAATATCATCCTTTCAGGGTGACGGCGTTCGCCGGGCCGCCACCGAGGCTTGATGCAATGGGCAAACTAGCCCCCGTATTCAAACAGCATCAGCGTTTCCATATGAGCAGTGTGCAGGAACATATCTGCTACCGCTACTTGCTTGACGCGGTAACCTGCATGCACAAGGTGTGCCGCATCCCGGGCTAAGGTTGCCGGGTCGCAGGAAATGTAAGCCACTTTGGGTACTTTATGTCGGCCTAAGGCTTGGCAAATCGCTTCTGCCCCACTACGCGGCGGATCAAGCACCAGCGCTTCTATTGGCTGCTCACTTAATAAGGCGTGTACCGTTTTTGCGTCGCTTAAATCTGCCTGTTGCACAGAAACGGCAAGCTGATTTAGACGAGCATTGGCGGCGATGCGCTCAACCATCGCGGGATTACCCTCCACGGCGTGCACCTTGGCCCCTGCCGCTGCTAAAGGAAGGCTAAAGTTGCCTATTCCCGCAAATAGATCAGCGACCCGCTGCCCCTGGACTGGAGAGAGCCATTCAGCCACCTGGGCCACCATTTTTTGATTGACCTCCGCGTTGACCTGAAGGAAATCACCGGGCGCAAACTGTAAGTTTAGAGCAGAGTTTGCCTGGGTATTGCTCAAGTCGCTCTCTGATGCAGTGGGCGTTAGCGTATCTGTCAATTGCGGTGCTGCACCATACCAGTGCAGTGATGGGCCTTCGCGCCCTAACCACGCACCTAAACTTACCTGCTGCTGATCAGCAAAACATTGCCAGCGGGCGTTATCTTGAGCGTGCTCCTTTAACTGGCGAACCAGTATTAACGTGACATCTTCCGTGGCGACAAGCTCAATATGGCCCACTTGGCGCGGCGCTTCTAACGTGGCTAGCAGCTGCCGTAAAGGCCCTATTAGCGCCTGCAACTGCGGCACCAGCACATAACACTGCTGAATATCCACCAAGCGGTGGCTATGGGGCGCACGAAAGCCAAGCAGCACGCTGCCGCTCCCGTCGACTTTAACGCCCAGCCGCGCTCGCCGCCGATAGCTTTCATGGCTACCGTTAATCGCGGCGATGGACTCAAGCGTAATGCCCTGTCGGGCCATTAATTCGGTGACTACTTCGCGCTTATGGGCACGCTGGGCGTTGATATCTAAATGCTGCAGATCGCAGCCACCGCACTGACCAAAATGGGGGCACGGCGGCACCACACGTTGCGCAGAGGTAGTGAGCTGCGTTTTGATATGCGCTTCATCAAAACGTTTGCGCGTCACGTGCACCCCTACTACTACTTGCTCACCGGGCAGCGCCTGGCTAACAAATACGGTTTTACCCGCTGCGTTATGGGCGACACCACGCCCGTCATGGGCTAAACGCTCAATGACCAGCGGTGCGGAGGCATCACTTTTTACGGCATCGCTCGGTTGCAGTGCTTTACCGCTAGGCGTACGCGCCAAGCCCGAGTGCCCTGAGGCGGGGCGGGGGGGCCGCCGTTTTCCCAACATTGCCATCTATACCTCCGGGGCAAACAGGCCTGTTGAGAGATAACGATCACCACGGTCGCACACAATAAACACAATAACGGCATTTTCCGTTTGTTCCGCAATGCGCAGCGCACCCGCCAAGCAACCGCCAGATGACACACCGGCTAGAATGCCCTCTTCACGGGCTAAACGGCGCATGTGCGCTTCGGCTTCTTGCTGGCCGATGTCTAGCGTGACGTCGACGCGGGGCGCTTCAAAAATCGCGGGCAAATACTCTTGTGGCCAGCGGCGAATGCCAGGAATGCTGGCGCCGTCAGCGGGCTGAAGCCCAACGATTTGAATCGCTTCTTTCTGCTCTTTAAGATAGCGGGAAACCCCCATAATGGTGCCAGTGGTGCCCATCGAACTAACAAAGTGCGTCACCTCGCCGCCGGTTTGCTGCCAAACCTCGGGGCCGGTTGTGCGGTAATGCGCCAGTGGGTTATCTGGATTGGCAAACTGGTTTAGTGGCTTGCCCTCGCCTCTGGCTATCATCGCATCGGCAATATCCCGCGCCTCTTCCATACCGCCTTCTTTACTGGCAGAAATCAGCTTAGCGCCATAAGCCGCCATGGCCTGCTTACGCTCAGCCGAGGCATTTTCAGGCATCACCAACACCATGTTGTAGCCTTTTATGGCTGCCGCCATGGCAAGAGCTATCCCCGTATTACCCGATGTTGCTTCGATTAACGTATCGCCTGGCGTAATTTCTCCACGCGCTTCGGCTTCACTGAGCATCGAAAGTGCCGGGCGGTCTTTAACAGAACCCGCCGGGTTATTGCCTTCCAGCTTGGCTAGCAACGTATTGTTGCGGCCAGCGGTAATTCGCTTTAAGCGCACAAGGGGCGTATTGCCAACCACATCTTCTAACGTGGGATAATTCATCTTACGTTCCTTATCGTAACCGTTATGCTGCATTATATCGGTGCTGCCTGTGAGTGGACAGGCAACCTCATTGAATCAACGAGCTTCTTACATGTCTTTGAACACGCGCCTGCTGTTTGCCCTACTGGGTTTTCCTCTGCTGGTCTACGCCTTCATGGCCATCTTGCTGGTGGTACAGAGCGACCTGACTGGCCGTAAGGTACTCAAAGAGCGCCTGGTTAGCGCTGGCGAACTGACTGCCCCGAGCTTGGGCAGTGCAATGATCGATGGCGACCTCCAACGCCTTGAGGATATTGCCAGACAGCTCCTAGAGCACCGTGGTTTTCGCGCCGTTACGCTGTTTGATGAACAAGGTAATCGTCTCTTAGTGCTTGGCCGCTCTATGCCCCCGCCCCCACGCCTCCATGCGCCTGATGCCACATCTGTGACTCAGGAAGAGGAGGTCTGGCGACTGCAGGTGCCACTCACCGCGCACTCTAGTGATCACACACGCCGCTCGGGCACTGGCTGGTTAGAGGCCGAAATGGAAACGCGAGCGCTTACGTTAGAGCGCTATAAAAAAATCGCCAGTTTCAGTTTAGGCGGCATGCTGCTGGGCTTACTGCTTTTTTTGATCGCCTATGCTATCAGCCGCTATACCACCCGCCCCATTGAAGAAGCCAACCAAGCGCTTTACCGTTTATCTCGAGGGGATTATCGACTGTATTTGTCGGAGGCAAATCCCCGCGAGCTTAAACAGCTCACCGGGCATATTAATAGCCTAGCTGAGCACTTACAGCAGGCGCAGCAGGATATGCAGAACCAAATCGAGCAGGCTACCAGTGAGCTTCAAGAGTCCATGGAGACCATTGAAGAACAAAATATCAAGCTCGACCTTGCTCACCGCAGCGCCCTGCGCGCCAACGCGGTGAAATCGGAATTTTTAGCCAACATGAGCCATGAAATTCGCACGCCGCTCAATGGCATTATCGGCTTTTGTCGTTTACTCGGCCGTTCAACGCTGGATGCCCGCCAACAGGAGTGGCTAGAGCACGTTCACCGGGCGTGCGATAACTTGCTTATGCTGGTTAATGATGTGCTCGATTTTTCCAAGCTGGAAGCCGACCGGCTTACCTTAGAAGAGGTTGAGGTGGATGTTGTCGCGCTGGTCGATGAAGTCGTTGGTCTCTACGCTCCGGAAGCCCAGCGGAAACGGCTCCATCTGGTCGCGATGGTTTACGATGATGTGCCTACGCCGCTGTGCGGCGACCCACTACGTATTCATCAGGTGCTCAGCAACCTTATCAGCAATGCTTTAAAATTCACCACAAAAGGAGAAGTCATTGTTCGGGTGATGCTAGACACTCTGGAAGGCCGGCATGTGGTGCTGAATATTAGCGTCAGCGATACAGGCATTGGGTTAAGCGATGAGCAGCAAAAGCAGTTATTTAGCGCGTTTTCGCAGGCTGAGCCTAGTCACTCGCGCCAATTTGGTGGCAGCGGCTTGGGCTTAACCATCTGTCGGCAGCTGATTGAGCGCATGGGGGGAACAATTAGCGTCAACAGTGAGCTTGGCCACGGTGCTACGTTCTCTTTTACGCTTCCTTTGCTGGCGCATTTAGCCGACGAACGGCCGCCCGAAATAGCCTTGGCAAACCCCACCATACGAATCCACGAACCCCACCTCGCTACTCGCCATGTGCTTGAACACCTGCTAGAGCGATGGGGAGCCAATCCAGTGACATTTATTGAAGCCGGAAATGAAGAGCTAATCATTTTAGGGCTAGAAGCCGAAGACTTTGCAGGCGATCGCAAAAACTACTGGCAATCTGTCATTGCCGAAACGCTTTGCCCGACGTTGATACTGGCCAACACCTCCAGTTTGGATTTACCTCAATGGGTGCTGCCAAACGGCGGTGAGATGTTGTGTAAGCCCTTTACCCGCGCACAGTTGGTCACCACCATTAAGCAACTGTTACAACCCAGCCAACCAGTACAGATTAACTCCCCAACGACGGTACGCACGCTGCCTTCATCGTTGCTAAACATTCTTATCGTGGATGACAACACCCCTAATCGTGAGCTGTTAAAAGCCATGCTGGAGAATGAGCATATTAAGATCGCGCTCGCCGCAAGCGGCCAGGAAGCGCTTGAGTATGCTCGCCAGGAAACCGCTGATTTAGTACTCATGGATATTCGCATGCCAGGGATGGATGGCGTTCAAACCACCAAAGCGCTCCGCCGTATCAATAATAGCTGGGCGCGCTGCCCGATTATTGCGGTTACGGCCCATGCGCTTGGCAGCGAGCGACAACAGTGGCTAACAGAGGGGTTAGACGATGTACTGATCAAGCCGGTGGACGAAGCGCAGCTTCAGCAACTCTTGCAACGCTTTTTAGGCGTTGCACCGCTGGCACAGAAAACCCACATTGAGCCGAGTGCTGCCCAGGCGTTGCCGCCTGCACCCGACAAGCTACCCGTTATTGACTTAGTGCTAGGCACACGCTTAGCAGGGGGTAAAGAGCATCTAGCTAGAGAGCAGTTAAAACGTTTAGTCGATAGTCTGGCGGAGAGCCAGCAGAAGATGCGCAGTGCCTACGAAGCGCACGACTTAACGACGCTGTTAGACTGGGTGCACGGCTTAAACGGCGCCAGCCGCTACTGTGGTGCCCCAGAGCTAGCCTTGCTGGTGGAAAGCTTAGAGACGCGCTTGCGCACCAGCGGTTTAAATAACGCTGAAGGCTTACTTAATGAGCTATACAACGCCATGGAGCGACTCCAGGCCCAGCGCGATACCTTGGTTAGGCCCTAGGCTTCGAGAATCACAAAAGCCACCGCGTAGTCCGCCTCATCGCTAAGGGTTACATGAGCGGTAGTCGCGCCGCTGGCTTGAAACAGGCGCTGTGCTTCGCCGGTCAGTACGAAGCTTGGCTTACCTAATGCGTCATTGACGACTTGGATATCACTCCACTGCATACCGCTGCGCAAACCAAGTCCAAGGGCTTTTACGAAGGCCTCTTTAGCAGCGAAACGCTTAGCTAGGTAGGCCTCCGGCTCACCTTTTTGACGCCAAACGGATTGCTCTTGAGACCCTAGAATACGCGCTGCAAAACGTGGCCCATGTCGCTGGATAGCGCGAGCAAAGCGTTCTACCCGCGCAATATCAGAACCAATACCCACAATCACTGATTAACACCCATGCTCATAGATCAATGCCCACAACAGCCGCTGTGCTGATGGTCATGCTCGTGTTCGTGCTCATGGGCATCTAACGCCGCCATTAAACCTGCTTCTTGGCCTGCGATGATTAAGCGCTTCATCTCTTGCACGGCCTCTTTTAGCCCTACAAACAGTGCTCTAGCAATAATCGCGTGACCAATGTTCAACTCGTTAAGACCGAGTAATGCCGAAATAGCTTCAACGTTGTGGTAGTGCAGACCATGACCGGCGTTTACCACTAAGCCTGAAGACACCGCGTGAATCGCCGCATTACTTAGGCGCTCATATTCAGCATTAGCCGTTTCACTGCCTGGCTGTGCTTCTGCATAGGCACCTGTATGCAGTTCAATGGTAGGTACACCGGCGCGAACGGCGGCATCAATCTGCGCCTCATCGGGGTCAATAAAGAGAGAGACATCGCAGCCAGCCGCCTTAAGGCGCTTACAGGCGTTGGCAATCAGATCAAACCCGCCGACTACGTCCAAGCCACCTTCGGTAGTGAGTTCTTCGCGCTTTTCGGGCACCAGACATACATGCGCGGGGCGTATCTCTTCTGCCAGCTGAAGCATCTCTTCGGTGACGGCCATCTCCAAGTTCATACGCGTATTGAGCATTTCAGCCAATAAACGCACATCCCTGGGCTGTATGTGGCGCCGGTCTTCACGTAGATGCACCGTAATACCGTCAGCCCCTGCCTCTTCGGCGAGAAGTGCTGCCTGTACGGGGTCTGGGTAGCGAGTGCCACGCGCTTGGCGCAGCGTCGCAATGTGATCAATGTTAACGCCCAATAAAATCCTCGGGGGGTGCATACCATGTCTCCAATAATGTGCAGCTGATATTCGCTAACTGAGTAGTGCCTAAAAAGTAGTGCTTAAAAAGTAGCGCCTAAAAAGGAGTGTTTAACGCTGTCGACGGCGGGCTAGATCGAGCATCAGCTCTCTTGAGCGCAGTGCAGTTGCACCCAAATGAGGCGCAAGCGCTGCCCGCATTACCGCTTTTAAAGCGCTGGCTAACCCTGTTGACTGCCAATCGCCCTGCTCAATATAACGCAGTGTGCGACCTTCAATCCCCTTCTCAGCAGGTTGAAAAGCACGGCTTAACGCATCAAAGCGGTAGCGGGTTTGTGGGTCCAGCGGATGACCTTCCGGCGAACAAAAACGCGGCGTCGCCTCTAAAACCTCAAGCAGCGACCACTCAAACCTACGCAAACCAAGGGCACGCTCGGCGGGCGTAGGCAGCGCTTCTAACAAAGCACTGTAGTAGGCAAAGACTTCTTGGGCGCTTAACTCCAGGGGGAGTAGCCGTGTCGCAATCTCATTGGCATAGAGGCCGCAAAGCAGCCCTTCGCCTGCTAGCAGCGCTGTTTGCCCACGGGACTCCATCAGGGTTAACCGTTTAAGCTCCTGCTCACCCCGCCAAGCCACGAATAGCGGCGTAAACGGCTGCAGACGCTGGCGAGATTTAGAGCCGGGCCGCTGCCCTCCGTGGGCAACAGCGCGGATACGCCCGTGATTAAGCGTTAAAAGATCCACCAGCGCACTGGTTTCACGGTAAGCCCTGCGGTGCAGTAAAAACGCGGGCTCCGCCGACATTGCAGCACTCAATCGAGGTCGTAACCCAAGCTTTTCAGTGCGCGCTCGTCATCCGACCAGCCGCGCTTCACTTTCACCCACAGGTTAAGCATTACCTTGGTACCTAGCGCTCGCTCCATATCCAAACGCGCTTCGCGGCCAATGCTCTTGATTCGATCACCGTTTTCGCCAATCAGAATCACTTTTTGCCCCTGGCGCTCAACGAGTATCAGCGCGCTGATGTGGGTAACTCGCTCGGTCTCGCGGAACTCTTCAATCTCCACGGTCATCTGGTACGGCAGCTCATCACCCAACTGGCGCATCACTTTTTCACGCACCAGCTCGGCTGCCATAAAGCGCAGGCTCTTATCGGTGATTTGGTCTTCGGGGAAAAAGTGAATACTTTCCGGCAGATGCTTGGCCACTTCTTCTTCTAGCGTGTCTACCTGGGTACCATGCTTGGCGGAAATGGGTACCACTGCCGCAAACTCACGGCGGGCGCCCACTTCAGCCAGCCAAGGCAGTAGATCGCTTTTATCAGTGAGACGATCCACTTTATTAACCGCCAAAATGACCGGCGCCTTCACGTGCTCTAAGCGCTTCAATACCGCCTGGTCTTCCTCGGTCCAGCGGGTGCGGTCGATAATAAACACCACACAGTCGACATCGCGCAGCGCCTGGGTGGCCGCTTGGTTCATAAAGCGATTAATGGCTTTATTACGGTCTTTGGACATGATGTGCATGCCCGGCGTATCCACATAAATAAACTGGGTCTCATCAACCGTTTTAATCCCCATTACCTGGTGGCGAGTGGTTTGCGGCCGCCGCGAGGTAATAGAGATCTTTTGCCCTAGAATTCGATTCATGAGGGTTGATTTGCCTACGTTAGGCCGACCAACGATGGCCACGAATCCGCAGGTTTGGCTCATGATTTATCTCCAGGATTTTTTTCAAGGTGGGAAAGGGCTTCTTCAGCTGCCTGCTGTTCCGCATGGCGGCGGCTAGGGCCTTTACCCGTGGTATGCTCGCTCAACAAATCAATGTAGCACTCCACGGTAAAGGTCTGGGCATGCGCCTCTCCCTTTACAGAGACCACTTCATAGCGCGGCAGCGCCGCTTGGCGCGACTGCAAGAACTCTTGTAAGCGTGTTTTAGGATCTTTCTGGGTGTCTTGCAATGAGATACTCTCTAGGCGCTCAGCGTACCAAGCCATCACACGCTCGCGAACCGTATCCATACCCGCATCAAGATAGATCGCCCCAATCACGGCCTCAACGGCATCCGCTAGAATGGACTCGCGGCGGTGGCCACCGCTTTTCATTTCGCCAGAGCCAAGCCGCAAGCACTCGCCAAAGGCCATCTCGCGAGCTAACTCCGCCAGGGTTTGCCCCTTCACCAGACGGGCACGCAAACGTGACAGCTGCCCTTCTCTGGCCTGGGGAAATCGTTGAAACAGCGCTTCAGCAATCACAAAGTTGACGATAGAGTCACCTAAAAATTCCAGGCGCTCATTGTTACGACCACCGTAGCTACGATGCGTCATGGCCAGTTCCAAAAGCGAGTGGTCGCCAAAGGTATGGCCGATTCGTCGGCAAAAAGCGGTTAAGGGATTACTCACAGTGCTCCTACGTCATTGACGTTAACTAAGATAACCACACTATCGGCTTGCAACATAATCGGTTTGCAACATATACAGCGTCACTCAATACGACGCACGCTGGAGAAACTGGGTAGCCCGCCATCCCAATGCATCCAAACTGCAAAGGCACGCCCAACGATGTTCTCTTCCGGCACAAAGCCCCAGTAGCGGCTATCGTTGGAGTGGTCTCGGTTGTCCCCCATGGTGAAGTAGTGACCTTCAGGCACGACAACTTCGCGCATTTGCGGACCAGGGTCTCGGGGGTTGTTATAAATATAGTGGCTAACGCTACCCAGACGCTCTTCTAACAGTAGCTGCTGAGGCGAGCGTTCAGGCCCCTCTTCAATCAGCGATTTGCCAACCGGCTCACCATTAATATATAGCTGCTTACCCTCATAACGGACACTGTCGCCGGGCAGCCCGACGACTCGCTTAATGAAGTTAACGGCTGGCTCGTCGGGGAAGCGAAATACCATTACATCGCCCCTCTCCGGGTCATCCACTTCGAAAAAGCGGTTATGCACTACGGGTAGACGCAGCCCATAGGCGAATTTATTCACAAGAATAAAATCACCTACCTCAAGGGTAGGCTTCATCGATCCCGAGGGGATTTGAAACGGCTCAACAATAAAGCTGCGCACCACCAGGACGACCAAAAGCACAGGGAAAAAAGAGCGCGAATAATCGACCGGCCAGGGCTCTTTTAACAGCTTTTCACGGGTGGGCGCATCCAGCCCATCAGTAGTTGCCGCTTCAGCAGTGGCAACGCGTTGACGTCGTTTAGGGCGAAGCCAAAGCACATCCAGCAAGTAGACGAAGCCCGAAATTGCGACAGCCAGTACCAGTAGTAATGAAAAATCCATGGGGGGTTAGATTCCCTAGTCGTTAACCTTGAGCACAGCAAGGAAGGCATCCTGGGGAATTTCAACGCGCCCCACTTGTTTCATTCGCTTCTTACCGGCTTTCTGTTTCTCAAGCAGTTTCTTTTTACGACTTACATCGCCGCCATAACATTTGGCCGTCACGTTTTTACGAAGCGCTTTCACCGTTGAGCGAGCGACGACCTGTCCGCCGATGGCCGCTTGAATAGCCACATCGAACATCTGCCGAGGAATAAGCTCTTTCATCTTCTCCACTAGCAGACGGCCACGGTTATGGGCATGGTCGCGATGGATAATAACGGCCAGCGCGTCAACTTTATCGCCGTTAATTAACACGTCCAGACGAACCAACTTAGCTGCTTCAAAACGTTCGAAGTTATATTCAAGCGATGCATAACCACGGGAAATCGACTTCAAGCGGTCAAAGAAGTCCATGACCACTTCGGACATCGGCAACTCATAGGTCAACTGAATCTGATTACCCAGGAATTGCATATCCAACTGCGTTCCACGGCGCTGCTCACACTCCGCAATCACGTTACCCACGTACTCTTGAGGCACCAGGATGCTGGCACGCACGATAGGTTCACGCATCTCGTCCACGTCGGCCATATCAGGCAATTTAGACGGGTTGGAGATGTAGCACACATCGCCATTTTTCATGGCTAATTCATAAACAACCGTGGGTGCGGTGGTAAGCAGGTCAATATCATATTCACGTTCAAGCCGCTCCTGGATAATCTCCATGTGCAGCGTGCCAAGAAAGCCCACGCGAAAGCCAAAGCCAAGAGCATCAGAGTTTTCCGGCTCATATTCTAACGAGGCATCGTTAAGCGCGAGTTTTTCAAGTGCATCACGAAAGTCTTCGTAATCATCTGCACTGACAGGGAACATACCTGCATAAACCTGGGGCTTAACTTTTTGGAAACCTGGCAGGCGTGGAACGTCGGGCGTTTTGGTATGGGTAATAGTGTCACCCACCGGCGCCCCGTGAATCTCTTTAATACCGGCGACAATAAAACCTACTTCGCCAGCACGTAAAATGTCGGTCTGCTTCCGTTGAGGAGTGAAGATACCCACTTCTGTGGCACCCCAGTCGCGGCCTGTCGATTTGATGCGGATCTTATCACCTTTACGCAGCGTGCCATCAAATAACCTAACCAGCGAAACAACCCCCAAATAGTTATCAAACCAGGAGTCGATAATCAGCGCTTGCAGTGGCGCATTTGGGTCGCCTTTCGGTGGTGGAATATCGCGAACTAACCGTTCAAGCAGAGCATCGATACCAATTCCGCTTTTAGCTGATACTTGGCAGGCATCAGTCGCATCAAGACCGATAATTTCTTCGATCTCCTGGGCAACCTTGTCACAGTCCGCTTGGGGTAAATCGATTTTGTTTAGTACAGGTAGGACTTCAAGTCCCTGCTCAATAGCGGTATAGCAGTTGGCGACCGATTGAGCCTCTACACCCTGCGCAGCATCCACCACCAGCAATGCACCTTCACAAGCGTAGAGCGAGCGAGAAACCTCGTAAGAAAAATCAACGTGGCCAGGCGTATCGATAAAGTTAAGCTGATACACCTGCCCATCGGCAGCGGTGTAATCTAGCGTGACCGACTGAGCTTTAATGGTAATCCCACGTTCGCGCTCAATGTCCATGGAGTCGAGCACTTGCTCTTTGAGTTCACGCTCGGTTAAACCTTCGCAGGTTTGAATCAAACGATCTGATAGCGTCGACTTACCATGATCGATATGGGCGATGATGGAGAAATTTCTAATATGCTTAAGCTTTCCGCTGGAAACGTCTTGAGACATCGAGTGTGCTCTACCTTATGGGTGCGCAAGTGGTGATTGGCTCTATTTGGCCAACGAGCGCAGGCCATAGTATTTGCCCGCACCACCAAATTGCCAATGTTCGTCAAAAAGATAAGCGCTATTGTAGCGATATGCGCGGGATAGGAACAGCAGTCCGGCGAGAACCGCCGGACTGGAAGGATATTAGAGGGGTTACTCTAGGCGTAAAGCTACAAACAGTGAGCGGCCATCGCGGTATAGGCGTAGCGGAATAGCACGGTCACTGGGCAGTTCTTCAACGATGCGCAGCAGCTCATCAGCGGAGGACACACTGCGATGATCGATACTCACCAACACATCGCCCGGGCGTAGGCCAGCCTGGGCGGCCACGCTATTGGCTTCAACCTGACGAACCTCAACACCGCCGCTAATATTTAAACGCTCGCGGGTAGCTTCATCAATTTCTGCTACCGAAACCCCTAAACGCACTTGATCATTACTGCCGGACGGCCGTTGAGCTGCTTCGGAATCCGGCCAGTTGCCGAGTTCAACCGTTTCAGTCACCTGCTCGCCATCGCGCATAAGCGTAAGCTCTACTTCCCGCCCTGGTGCTACACGGCCAATTAAGCGCGGCAAGGTGCTGGAACGATCAACTTCTTCACCGTTGACTTCTACCACTACATCGCCAGCCTGAAGGCCACCTTGGGCCGCAGGGCCTTCAGGGTCGAGGTCGGCAATCAGCGCGCCAATCGCTTCATCCATGCCAAAAGATTCGGCTAAGTCCCTGGAAACGGGCTGAATCATCACACCCAGCCAGCCCCGACTGACCTGACCATCTTCACGCAGTTGGTCGGCCACATCCATAGCAACGTTGATAGGGATAGCAAAAGAGAGCCCCATGAAACCGCCGCTGCGGGTAAATATTTGCGAGTTGATCCCGACTACTTCGCCCTGGAGGTTAAACAGTGGACCGCCCGAGTTACCAGGGTTAATCGCCACATCAGTTTGAATAAAGGGAACGTACGCGTCACGCGGCAGCGTACGATTAATCGCGCTCACAATACCGGCAGTGACCGAGTAGTCGAAGCCAAACGGTGAGCCAATGGCGGCAACCCATTCACCAACTCTAAGCTCGTCTGAATCACCCAAATTCAGCACAGGAAGATTGTTAGCATCGATTTTGAGCAGCGCGACATCCGTTTGGCTGTCGCTGCCAATCAGTTCGGCTGTCAGCTCACGACGGTCGTTCAAGCGTACCAATATCTCATCGGCATCCTGCACCACATGCGCGTTCGTTAGCACATAGCCATCTGCACTAATCACAAAGCCCGACCCTAGGGATTGGCGCTCCTGGCTTCTGCCCTGGCTGCCCCCAGGCGGCATGGGAAAGCTGTCACCAAAGAAGTGCCGAAATATTTCGGGAAGTTCTTGTCCACCAAACCCATGCCCGGCAGGACCGCCGCGCTGGATGGTTCGGCTAGTGGAAATATTCACAACACCAGGAGCTGCATCTTCAACCAGCTCAGTGAAGTCTGGAAGGCTTTGCGCATGGGCAGTTTGGCCCATCATAAGTAGCGCAACTAAGCATAGCCACAGGGTAGAGGGAAGAACCAAGCGCTTCATGCAACAGCTCCTAGTCAAGCAAACACCATACGAAGGGGAAGCAACTCACTGTGAGTTACAAGGACTATTAACTGACCAATCGAGGGCGAAAGCGTTCCGTACGCCCGCTCATGCCATATTTAAGGGCAACAGTACCACTGATCAATGCCCCAAAAAAAACAGCGGCACTCTGCCACTCTGAAGCTCCCGCCCAGGCAGCTGAGCCTGACAGTATCAATGCAATTAATAGCGGCAAGGTATAAACCAGTAGCGCGACTGCAGTCAGGTCGTTTTTAGGTACGCTAAACGTAACGGAAGCACCTAAAGGGTAGCGCTGCTCATACTGTTCAGGAGGGCAGCTGGGCTTCACTACAAGCTGCTGCTGTTGACGGCGAGCCATCAGCCCCATTCCACATCCACGACCTTTGGCACACTGCTCGCAGCTTGCCCTCACTGATACATCAACGGTAATACCTTGGCGCGGCACATACCCCACCACCGTGCCAGTGCGCAGCAATTCAGAGCAGGAGTCAGTCATAGGTAGTTACCGGAGCGCTCATTCAAACTCAACAGATTGTACAATTCGAAGCAGCAGTGCTGGCGGCAGTTCGCCAATGCCTATCAACTGCCAGCGCTGCTCGCCTATCGTGGCAAACTCAACAGCCACAGTAGACACGCCAAGGGTGTGGATACCCGGTTCAAGCGCTGTTTGCGTTACCGGGACTGCAAATATACTTAAAGAGGCTAAGCCGTCACTAAAAAAACGATGCTCAGTTTCCCTGGCACCACCTTCGATAGGTTGTGCCACAAACCCTTCGGGCAACCAAGTAACCTGCCAGCCTGGATCAGGCATTGCGTAGGCATTGTCACCACTAATCGAACCACTGTAGGGTTCAGGGGATTGGAGCTGAGTCATCTGAAAGGTTTCAAGTACTCTGCCCTGAGAATCACTTAATACAGATTTTAATAACAGACCCGTCTCTTGATCCACCCACCACCCATGATGATAGCGCTCGTCATCGTGGGGCAAAAAGTTTAGCTGAACAGCTGAGCGCCCAGCTACCCTGGCGTCGTTTTCAAGCGTAATAGCGTAGTTATCTGCAATATGTGTGGCCCAGGCTTCAAGCGTAGACGGTGAATCACTCTCACTGGCATCAAACCATGCCAGCCGCCCAACATGTGAGCGGCGCTCAACGCTAACAGAGGGGCCATCAAGGTGTTGAACCACTTGCTGACGAACGCCTTCATGAATCCGGTGGGATAGCGCTAGCGTGCGCACTCCCAGCGCATCTATAGAAACGGCTCTTGCTTGAAATAAATAACAGTGGCTTGCGTACCTGCTGTACACAAGCCACTGCTCGACACTTTCAGGAGTGCCTTGAGAGACTGTTGAAGCACAAACGCTAGAAGCAGCTGACGCATCATGACTGCTTGCTTCTGCTGGAACTAAAAAAAAGTTTGCACTTAACACACATAAACTAAGCGCAAACACTTTTTTCACAGGGATACCTTTTTTGGTAAAAGCAGATGCCGACATACCTCTATTAGCTATTCCCTTACCTACGTTACTCATATCCGTTACACATCTCGGCTTAGCGGTTAGCGCTGGCCAAGGGGCTCTGTAACAGATGAGGAGCGCATCAAAGGCATCCAGCTATCTGCATTGCCGCTAGCAGCACCTTGAGCATGCTGCTCTAGGTATGACTGAAGCAAACGAATTTGATCAATATCAATCGACGTGCCCTGCTGCGACATCACATTTTGTGGCATGGAGGGTGCAGAGAAGCCAGCCTCGCTGACATTCATTAACCCGCTCCCACCCTGACCGTTAATACGAAACGGTGTGGGTTCAAACATTGGCATGTCGGATTGAGACATAGTAGCGGGCTGCATGGATGTTAGGCTAACCGGCTGTACTTGTGCGCCCACAGCAGGTGTCGCTGCTAAGTCGCCAGTACCTTGCCCAGAGGTGCTGCCATTACTGCCGAAAAACTGTACGCCTGTAATTACCATTAACGATACAGCTGCGGCAACACCGGCTCCACGTGCAAATGAAACACCATTGGCTTTGGCTGGGGTGCCCTTCTGCTCATCGTCTAGCAATGGCGCTGGCTCGTCACGCAATCGCGCCATAATACCTGCGGAGAGATCAACACTCACGTCCACGTCGCGCTCACGCTGCATCATGCTGCGCGCTAAATGGTAACGTCGCCATGTCTCTGCCGCATCACTGTCATCAGGCAGCGACTTCAACACTCGGCGTAGCTCAAGCTCATCACTTTCGCCATCCATTAACGCCGAAAGCGATTCCCGTGTGTTTTGACTCATACTTCACACCCTCACACTGTGTTAGAAGGAGCACCGCAGTTATTCTGCAAGCAATACAGAACACGTCGGTCGCTCCATAGGCCAAGACCCTACTGCAAAACTGTTTGCAAAATCTTAGTCCAAAGTCCCTATTTCAAATCTCTTGTTCAGGGCTATGACGCTTCTCTTGCCAGACAGTTCACAAAAAAAGAAAAAACGTAAGATAATGTGACAGCCAGATAATATCGCCATTTATCAACGGCTGGGCACTAGCGATTTTGATCAAAAACAATGCCCTGCCAGAGCGATTACGCCTCTACCGTTACTCCTCGCGACTGTTACGCGCCGTAGTGACCAGCGGACGAATATGCTCATCAACCGCTTCACGCGCGCGAAAAATACGCGAACGCACAGTACCTACCGGGCACTGCATTATCTGAGCAATATCCTCGTAGGCAAGACCGTCTAACTCTCGTAACGTGATAGCAGTGCGCAAATCTTCCGGCAGTTTCTCGATAGCTTCATAAACAGCCGCCTCAAGCTGGTCACGCGAGATGGCCGCCTCAGGGGACTCGGCATCTGCCAAGCGGCCGCTTTGATCGACAATTTCGGCATCGACAATATCCAAGTCACTCCCTGGCGGCCGCCGCCCCCGGGAGACCAGGTGATTTTTCGCTGTATTTATCGCTATCCGGTACATCCACGTATAAAACGCACTTTCTGCACGAAACTTGCCAAGCGCCCGATACGCTTTAATAAACGCTTCTTGAGCGACGTCCTGCACCTCTGAGTGATCGTGCACATAACGTCCAATCAAACCAATAATCTTGTGCTGGTATTTTTTCACCAGTAGATCAAAAGCGCGGGTATCACCTTTTTGGGCACGCTCAACAAGCTGTTGGTCTGTTTCACGGGTGCCCATTCACACGCTCCTCCTGCTTGTACGACATACATCGAACCTGGGGTGTTTTTCGCCCTTTAACGTGGGCATTCACAGCAAGCAGCATAGCGTCCCTTGGGCATTGTTTAATAATAATGATGACATCAGATGGCAACGTTGCGCCCTCTGCTCTTTATGCGATTAATCTTCAATGGTGCTTAGTGTTACGCGTTCTGTTCAGCGCATCAAGCGCTTAGCTGTGTTAGCGGGAACCTTGCGCTAGTCATCTGGCAATGAAAACGTTGGCTTCTGCTCACCAAACGCTGAGGCTGACACCTTCCGGCATATTCAAGTTCCGCAACAATTGATTTTTACTCCCCTGACACGCCATAGTAGAGGCCACTTTAAGCCCACCGCGCATACAGGTAGCACGATGTCTGATCAGCAGGTTAGTAACCTTAACGTCCTTGCCCAGGACGTTCTTACCACCCCCGAAGCACTAAAAGACGCCATCCCTCTGACCGAAACCGCCGAGCGTTCGGTAATTGAAGGGCGCACTACCATCCAGAATATTTTAGACGGTAAAGACCCCCGTCTACTTGTCGTCGTAGGGCCATGCTCTATTCACGATGTTGACGCCGCGCTGGATTACGCCCGCCGTTTACGCAAGCTGGCCGACCAAGTAAGCGATAGCCTGTACATTGTGATGCGCGTCTATTTTGAAAAGCCTCGCACCACGGTTGGCTGGAAAGGCTTAATCAATGACCCGCATCTAAATGACTCATTTGAAATTGATGAAGGCTTACATATTGCGCGCAAGCTGCTGGTGGATTTAGCCGAAATGGGCTTACCACTAGCAACTGAAGCGCTCGACCCCATTTCGCCCCAGTACCTGCAAGACTGCATCAGCTGGTCAGCCGTCGGCGCACGCACCACTGAGTCGCAAACCCACCGTGAAATGGCCTCCGGCCTCTCCTGCCCCGTAGGTTTCAAAAATGGCACCGACGGCAGCCTGGACGTTGCGATTAATGCGTTAGAGTCCGTCGCTCACCCACACAATTTCCTGGGTATTAACCAGTCGGGCCAAGTCGCTATTATCCGCACCCGTGGCAACGCCTACGGCCATGTCGTGCTGCGTGGCGGCAACGGCAAGCCTAATTACGATAGCGTTAGCGTGGCACTGGCCGAAAAAGAGCTTAAAAAAGCTAACCTTTCCGCCAACATCATGATCGACTGCTCCCACGCGAACTCAAACAAAGATGCCGCACTGCAGCCGCTGGTACTGGAAAACGTGACCAATCAGATTTTAGAAGGTAACACCTCTATTATCGGCCTGATGGTTGAATCCAATATTGGTTGGGGCAATCAAAAAGTGCCTGCAGATTTAAGCGATCTTCAATACGGTGTTTCTATCACCGACGCCTGCATCGATTGGGATACAACGGTTGAAACCTTTACGCGCATGAACGAGAAACTGGCGCCAGCGCTTGCTAAGCGCATCGCTTAACCACTCTTTTAATTACAGTTTTAATAACAGTTTCAGTAACAGTAACGCCCCGCTGCGGCCTGCCCAGCGGGGCTTTTTTACATGATTTCTCGTTTGAACGGTGGCAAGGCATCTAAAAGTGCTTGACCGTAGCGGCGGGTAATCACCCGCCGATCCAGCAGCGTGATAGTGCCGCGATCACTCTCTTTTCGAATCAGCCGCCCACAGGCTTGTACCAGCTTGATAGACGCATCCGGCACGCTGATGCGCATAAACGGGTTACCGCCCTGGCTCTCAATCCACTCTGCCAATGTCGCGCCTACCGGGTCATCAGGCACCGCAAACGGCAGCCGTGTGATCACCACATGGGTAAGATAGTCGCCGGGCAGGTCAATACCTTCCGCGAAACTTGCCAAGCCAAAAATAATGCTGCCCTCACGTCTGTCCACGGCATCGCGATGGCGCTCAATCAACTCGCGCTTGGGCAGTGCGTCCTGGGCCAGCACCCGCGTTTTGGTTTCAACCGACAGGACTTTTTCTACCGCGCGAAGCTGCGCCCGTGAAGAGAACAGCACCAATACGGCCTCTTTGTCGCCTAGCTGCTCCACAAAACGCACAATCGCGCCCTCGTGGGCATCACGATCGCTTGGGTCGGTGGCCTCTTTGGGAACGCGAAGAATCGCATTAGCATAATCAAACGGGCTAGGCAGCGCTTGATAACGGTAACGGTTAGCTAACCCAGCACGCTCCTGAATACGCTCAAAACGCCCCAGCGCGGTGAGCGTTGCTGATGTCACCACTGCACCATGGCACCGCCCCCATAAGTGCTTGGCCAAGGTATGGGCCGCTGAAACAGGGCTTGCCGAGAACTCCACTTCTGGTTCACCCGCCACCCGACTAAGCGAGAGCCAGCGAGCGCTGGGCGGCGCATTGGCAGCGTCCTGCTCGCTAAATGCTTGCCAAAGCGCATGGGCCTCGAGTGCACGGCCGTGAAGCAGCGCCACCAACGGCAACCACGTTTCAGCCTGCTCTCGATCCAAGCCCGTTTGCTTGTCTGGATCGAGACTTTCCCTAAGAATATCGCTGATGCTTTCTAAGCAGCGCGATAGCGTTGCAAACATAACCAGCAACTGCTGCGCCTGCTCACGCAACGCATCGGGAATCTGGCCGTTTTCAAAGCGGAACTGATGAAGGGTCTCTTCATCACCTAGCCCATTGGGCCGCCCTGCCAGCTGATGCCCAACGCTGAACACATCACCCAGCGCAGGCTCTAAGCCATGCATTAATTCTGGCAAGCTAGCCAGTAAGCGCGCCACCGTTGGCTGCACTGCCAGCCCCTGGTGGAGATCCGTCAAACTGCTTTTGAGGGTTTTTAACCAGCGCAAACAGCCATGCACCGCAAAGCGGTGGGCAAAATGAGACAGCGCTTTATCGGGCAGGTGATGCCCTTCGTCAAACACAAAAATACAGTTTGCGGGGTCTGGCAAAATAGCACCACCACCGAGCGCCAAGTCGGCTAGCACTAGATCATGGTTAGCAACGATAACATCGGCATCTTCAAGCTCACGCCGGGAACGAAAGAATGCGCAAGCGCCAAAATGCCCACAACGCCTGCCGGTACATTGACGATGATCTACCGTTAAGCGCCGCCAGAGGGCATCGTCGATGGATTGCGGCCAATTATCGCGATCCCCTTCCCAGTCCCCTTTACCGTAAGACTCCGCCATATCACTCGCGATCACGTTAAAGTCGCTGCTTTCCGCCTGGAGCGACTGCTCAAATAGCGAGAGAGTGGGGTTAGGTTCACTGCCTTCCAGGGCTTGATCAAGGCGCGCCACACACACATAACGCCCACGCCCTTTGGCAAGGGCGTAGCGAAATGCAATACCGCTATGGCTAGCAAGGGAGGGCAGGTCCTGGTTCAACACCTGCTCTTGCAGCGCAACCGTAGCAGTGGAGACGATCAGGCGTTTGCCCTGGGCCTTGGCAATGGGCAGCGCGGCAATTAAATAGGCGAGGGTTTTCCCGGTACCGGTACCCGCCTCCAGCACACAGACATGGCTGTCGTTGGTGCGCTTACCTTCGCTATCTTGCTCAATCCCCCCGAGCGTACGGGCAATTTCTGCGATCATTAACCGCTGCCCGTAGCGTGGTGTCAGCTCTAGCTTTTCCACCACGCTACGGTAGGCTTGCTGAATATCGCTTTTTAAGCCGTTGTCCAGCATGCGTGTTACAGCATGCCTTCCGGCGGGTGCTCGCAGGGAAGCTTGCCATTGATATAGCGTTCGATCTCAGGCAAGGAGAACGCATCCTCTTCACCTACAAAGCTAATCGAAACGCCTTTTGCTCCGGCACGGCCAGTACGGCCAATACGATGAACGTAGTCTTCCGGGTCTTCCGGCAAGGTGTAGTTGATCACATGGCTGACGTCTTCAATATGAATGCCGCGCCCGGCTACGTCAGTGGCCACCAGCACTTGAATCTCTCCCTCGCGGAAGCTTTCAAGGGTTTTGATACGCTGGTTCTGCGGTACATCTCCCGACAGCATGGCAACGCTAACGCCCGCTTTCTTGAGAAGACTATCCAGCTTACGCACGAGATCACGGCGATTACCAAACACCATGACTCGCTCGAAGCTCTCTTGCTCAAGCAAATTCACCAGCAGGCGCTCTTTATCATCATCAGACACCAAGTAGACGCGCTGGTCGATGTCCGCTTGGTTCTCAACGGTCACTTCAATCTCTACGTGGGCAGGATCGAGCGTCCACTGGCTAGCCAAGCTCAGAATATCGTCGGTGAAGGTCGCCGAGAAGAGGAAGGTTTGGCGCTCCTCTTTTTTAGGCGTATAGCGAATGATCCGTTTCACATCGGGAATAAAGCCCATGGAAAGCATGCGATCCGCTTCATCCAACACCAGCACTTCCACTTCTGAAAGATCGATATCGCGTTTCTGATGAAAATCTAGCAGGCGGCCAGGCGTGGCAACCAAGATATCGATCTTGCTGCCTAGACTTTCACGCTGCTTTTGGTAGTCCATACCGCCCACAACGCTGGCGACATTTAGCTGGGTAAACCGAGCTAGGGCTTTGGCATCTTTTTCGATTTGCAGCGCCAATTCACGGGTGGGCGCAATGATCAGCGCGCGGGGCGCACCTGGTTTCTGCCCATCCGGTGTTGGCTCTTCCAAAAAGTAGGCCATTACTGAAATTAAAAACGCAGCAGTCTTACCCGTTCCGGTTTGCGCCTTGCCAACAATATCGCCGCCCAGCAGCGTTTGGCGAAGGGCTTCCGCTTGAATGGGCGTGCAGTATTCAAACCCTTGAGCATGAATAGCGCGCATTAACGGCAGCGGCAGATCAAAGTCATGGAAGCGCCACTTGCCGGCCACGGCGGGCACCTGAAACTGACGAAGATCCCAGTTCGACTGACGACGACGCGGTTTCCGACGGCGGCGTTTAGGCTTGCGGTTCTGGGCCGATGCTGTGGTCTGTTCCGACTCGCTCATAGGCTGTGTATCTGTCCATTGCTGTGGATGTTAGGCATCACGAAGTGCGCATTGTACCAGGGGTTGGCGATAAGAGCGCGCTCTGCTGTCGAAGGAGTGCGCTAGCCTGTTAGAATGACGCATAAATTAACCCAAGGAGCGCGACATGACGCGTAAGAAAAAGACCCGTTCGTTGGCGGATAAAGTCACTATCCGTACTGGGCGTCGTAAAGATTATAAAAAATGGCGCCACGAGAACCCAGACCAAGTTACCTCTTCACGCCGTTTTGTAGCAAAAAAGCAGCAGCAGCGTAAGCTTCAGGCAGTTCGCAAATTGGCCCGCCAGCAAGAGGGGCAGACCATTTCGATTCACCCGGACAAAGAGGCGGAAAACCCTTCTGGAGAGAACTCTTAATGCGTTTGGTCTCGTTCAACATCAATGGTATCCGGGCACGCTTGCATCAGCTTCAAGCGCTGATTGATACTCAGCAGCCTGATGTTATTGGCCTGCAGGAAACCAAAGTGCAGGACAGTGAGTTCCCTCTGGCCGACGTAGAAGCCATGGGGTATCACGTGTTCTATTATGGGCAGAAAGGCCATTACGGAGTTGCCTTACTATGCCGCCAAACGCCTGAGGCGGTTTTTTATGGCTTTCCCGATGACGAAGAGGATGCCCAGCGGCGCATGATTGGCGTGCGGCTGCTGGCCGACGATGGCCAGCCGGTGACCGTATGGAACGGCTATTTCCCCCAGGGCGAAAATATTGCTCACCCTACCAAATTCCCCCATAAAGAGCGCTTTTATCAGCAGCTGTCCCGATTGCTTAACAATCAACACAGCCCTGACGAGCGCCTTGCCATCATGGGTGATTTTAATATTTCCCCTGAAGATCAAGACATAGGCATTGGCGAAGCTAGTCGCAAACGCTGGTTACGTGAAGGCAAAGCCAGCTTTCAGCCCGTAGAGCGCGAATGGCTTGAGGGTATTAAAGCCTGGGGGTTAAGCGATAGCTACCGGCTTTGCTACCCAGAGAATGATGCTTGGTTTAGCTGGTTTGACTACCGCTCAAAAGGCTTTGACCGGGAGCCAAAGCGCGGCCTGCGCATTGACTATATTTTAGTGACACAACCCCTTGCGGAGTGTGTGACCAGCGCCGGTATCGATTATCAGCTACGCGGCATGGAGCGCCCTTCTGATCATGCGCCGATCTGGAGCGATTTTTCACTTCACCTTGCTCAACATTAGACCGCCAGTAACTACCGCCGGGCTTATACGGTTACCCGGCGGAAAGAAGTACTAGCGGCCTGGGCCATAAGAACGTAGTTCTGAAATACTCAGCTGATAACTCAAATAACTATCACTGTAGCTTCCTACGTAAATGCGATAGTCACCGGCTGGCCAATTTGCATGCTCAATATGCTCATTCAAGCCATTACCGCTGTCATCGTCGCATAGCAAAAACTTTCCTGGGCCATCAATAATTAAGGTGGTGTCACCATCAGCCTGCGTCCAAAGCTGCAAATAAGAAAATGAAGCACTTAGTGTCATCTCATGATCAGGCGTGCTAGCAATATTGCCTCGGCAATGGTTACCGAGCATGTCTGTTTCAAAAATAGACGCCGCACTCTGCGCCCCGCCGGATACAAAGCTTACTCGCCATGGGTCAGGCGTAAAGCCAGGCGCAATCGAAATATGGCGACTATCATGGGTATCAGCGTGACCTTGCGAGCCGCCAGAAAGCTCGCTTACAAACAGGTCGTAACTATGGGCACCTCCGTCATAACTACCGACATAAATACGATAGTCCCCAGCCCTCCAATCACGATGTTCTATTAACTCATTTAAGCCGCGACCACCATCATCGTCACAAAGTAAGAAACGGCCCGGACCATCTATAATAAGGGTAGTATCAGCATCTGACTGATTCCACACCCGTAAAAAATCAAAGTCATCTGTTAGCGTCATGACATGATCAGGCGTTTGCGAAATACTGCCAGAGCATGCTATTTCTCGCATATCACGGCCAAATATCTGACTGGCCTCTTGCTCCCCACCAGATACAAACGTACGCTGCATTGGATCTGGCATAAAACCTGGAGAAAGCCTTAGATTGCGCTCTTGAGCATAAGAGTGGCCTGCGGCTAACAACCCCGTTGTTATTATCGCAAATGCACGGAGATGGCCCCGACGAATAATTTTATTCATAGCATTTCTTTATTTTGATTAGAGTAAAAGCCCGACCCTACCCAGGCCCCTTAGCATTACTTAAGCTTGCCTCTCATCTTATAACACAACCTTTTTCAGCTAGGCAGAGGTTATTTACAATAGGCTTACCACTGCTTCGTCGAAGAGTCGCCCAGGCTCGCTGCGTTCATAAAAGCCTCCTCAGCTAACGCGTGTTCTCCCCAGCTGTAAGCCAGCTGACCAACCTGTCGCCAATCTCGCGCTTGCCGAGTGTATTCGGCTACGTCTTTCCATGACGCTAGGGCGTTTTGAACATGCTTCGCTTGTTGCCAGGCAGTGGCCAACAGCCTTAGCGTTTGCTCATCCTGAGGCAGCATTTCATTTTGCAACGCTTCAGTGAGATGCTCCGCCGCCCGCGCAGGTGTGCCCCCTGCCAAATGGAGTTGGATTAACAGCAGTCGCTCTTCTGGTTGGGTGAATTTGCCTAGCTGCCACGCCATCTCCCATACACCTGCGGCAACCCCTGGCTGGCCTGCCTGCTGCGCAAGCCCAGCCGCCTGTCGCCACGCCTCAGGGGCACTTTGGCTATCAAGGCCCTCCAGCAGCCACGCTAGCGCGGCATCGTTTTGCCCGGCATTGCGCAGCACGGCAAGCACCAATGACTGCCGTGCTTCATTTAAGCTATCGCGCTGTTCAAGCAAGGGCGCCAAGTACTCGGCTGCGCGTTCCCAGCGCTCCTCTTGGGCCAATAGATACACCAATTGCCAGCTCACGTGTGCATCCGCATGGCTATCCAACCACTGCTCATACAGCGCAATGGCCTCACCGAGCTGACCTGCCGCCCGCCGCAACCCAGCCTCTTCACGCTGCCACCTAGCCAGCTGGCTTGCGGGCACACCGCTACGCTTGCGGGCATTGGCCAACTGCTCGGCGGCTTCTGCTTGCCGCCCTTGGCGTGCCATGGCACCTGCCGCAAGCTGAGAGTAAAGCGCGCTGGCCCATTGGTCCGAGCGGTTACCCCCTTGCAAACGAGCAGCCTGTCCCGTTGCCCGGGCAATAAGAGTGTCCAATGCTTCGGAACCTCCATCACTCGCGCCAGCATCCGTCAGCTGCTGCTGAAGCGTATTGAGATCTTGAATGATATCGCTCGGCAAAGGCTCACTTGCAGGGGCAAACGAAGCCCAGAGGCTTAACAGAATTATGCCAACCACACGCTGCATATAACTTAAACGCTGCATTTAACTACCTCAGCTGAAACTCAATACGCTGCGTGGCGCGCCGCAGCTGCTGGCTGGGCTCAAACTGCCAGCGAGCAATCGCCTCACGCGCGGCATCTTCAAACACGCGCCGAGGCTGCGCATTAGTAACTTGGATTGTGCTGCTATCAACGCTGCCATCACGACGAATAACAAACGCCACCTCGACAAACCCTTCCATTCCCCGGCGCTGCGCGCGAGGAGGATACGTAGGATTAACGCGGTTTGTAGGCGCCACCTGGCCCACGCTAACCGGCTCACTAGAGGGTGCAGGCTCGGCCTGGGGCGCCGCCTCACGCTGCGCGGTGGAGGGGATTGGCGACGGTTCTGGCTGTGCTTGCGGCGCAGGCTCTGGCTGCGGTGTTGGCGGCGTAGGCTCTGGGGTAACTTCAGTAAGTTCAGGCAACTCGCTATCGAGTTCTAGCGGCTCCACAGGCTCTTCGGGCAGCTCAACCTCCGGCATCGTGATAGCGCTTTCCGCCATCGGGGGAGGCTCGGGCATCGCCATAGGAGGCGGCGCGGCCGCAGGCGCTGCATCTGCAGGCTGGGGGGGTGGTGTCTCTTGTTCTGGAGCAACCTCTGGTGCTTCCACCATATTCATGGATAGCGTCATTTCCGGCTTTTCTAACGCACGCTCCGGCGGCGTTACTAATAACGCCAGCAGCCAAAACAGTCCAACAGCCAATGCCACCCCGCCGGACAAGGAAAGCACATGACGAATCATGGGGCGCTCCGGCTCGCGGCTACGGCCACTTGGTCAACACCAGCCTGTTTTAAACGGTCCATCACTTCAATTAGCAACCCGGTTGTGGACTCACGGTCGGCCTGAATAACCACCGACCCATCGTCGGTCAACATGGCAGCCACTTCCTGGCCAATCCGGTGGATATCGACAGGCTTCCCATCCAACCACACCGCACCTTCTGGCGTTACCGCTACCAACACCTGCGCATCCGGCCGAGGGCTTGCCGCGCTAGATTCAGGACGGTTAATGTCGATACCGCTCTCTTTAATAAAGCTCGTTGTCACAATAAAAAAGATCAACATGATGAACACCACATCCAGCATCGGGGTTAAGTTGACCTCGTTGCTATCGGCCGTGGCATCTACAGAACGGCGTCTACGCATCACTCTCCTCCACGGCACGCGCCAAGCGGTCGTGCAGACGCTGATCTTCACGACGAATAACGTGCTCTAAACGACTAATGAACAGCAGCCCCACCACCGCAATCGCCATCCCCGTTAAGGTGGGCAGCGTGGCCCGTGCCACGCCGTCTGCCATGGCTCGGGCCTGGTGGGTATCGCTCAGCGAAAGGCTATCAAACACTGCGATCATGCCAGTGACCGTCCCCAGCAGCCCCAGCAGCGGACAAAGCGCTACTAACAACTTTAACCAGGGCAGCGGGCGGCGTAATTTGGCAACTAGCGCAGTAGCCCATACGTGGCGCAGCGTGCGTGCGCTCCAGCTACGATGATCGCTACGCGCTGCCCAGCGGCGAATTAGCCTGCGTCGCGCGACACGCCAAGTGATCCGGTAATACCACCAGCGCTCTATCGCCATACCAAACACCAGCACAGCTACGAAGGCGAGCACGACCAACACCGCACCACCGGCATCGACTAGCCGCTCTACAGGCTCAAGCCAAAGGGGCAGCGTAAACATCTTAGCTCACCACCGGGGCATAAGGTGCTGACTGGGCTTCAAGGTGATCTGCCAGCGTTGCGCTCGCTTCGCCTTCAATCACTTGCGTTAGATAACGGCTGCGGCTAGCCAGCGCCGTTTGCGCAAACAGCAGCGGCACGGCGGTTACTAACCCTAATACGGTGGTCACCAACGCCTGACTGATACCGCCCGCCATTAGCTGTGGGTCGCCGGTGCCAAAAACGGTGATGGCCTGAAAAGTGACGATCATGCCTGTCACGGTGCCCAGCAGCCCTAAAAGGGGCGCAATCGCTGCCAGTAGCTTGACGATTGGCTGACCCCGCTCAATACGCGGAAGCTCAGCCAGCACCGCTTCATCCAACCGCGCTTCCAGCGCTTCTGGCGTTTGGTGCTTATCCATCTCTTGAAAGCGCTGCAGCACGCGGCCCAACGGATTATCCCCACGCAGCTGGCTGAGCGATTTACGCTGCCGAGCAACCCGAGCGCTCGCGACCAGTAGATAGATGTACTGGGTCAGCGCCACCAGCAAACCAAACACCCCTAGCACGACAACGACGTAACCAACATAGCCACCCTGGTGGAAGCGCTCCCAAAGGCTAGGCTGCTGGGCAAGCGCGCGCAGCACAGCCCCTTGTGTCGGGTCGATAGTAAACTCACGGCTTTCGCCTTGGTGGTAAGCCGCCAGCACAGCGCTCATTTCACGAGGAGTACGGGGAACTTCAGCAAGCTCATCGTCGCTTCCTCCTTTTCGCAGCAGCGCCGTCTCGGTAAAAGCAGCAAAGTCGGCCAGACGCACCACATCCCGGGACTCGATAACACCACGCGTATCTGCCACATTAAGTGAGAGCCTTTCAGCACGGCCTGTTTGTGCGGTGAGTGTTGCCAGGCTATCCACTACCGCTTCAAGGTGCTGACGTTCAAGCACGTCTACCTCATTTAAACGCGGTGGCAGCGCGGCATCGCCAAGGGTGAGCCAGCTTTCATCGCTCAACGCATTGCGCACCTCACTACTGTGCTGGCTCAAGCGGGCTAACAGCGCGGTGATCGCCTCACCCTGCTCCGCTTGACGCTCAGAAAGATCGCTTGCCTGCTGCGACTGCTCGCTTTGCTGGGCTTGTAAGGCATCACGCTGCTCTTCGGCGACCTGATGCGCCGAGCGCGCTTCTTCCAATGCCGCCTCTAGTGCTTGCTGGTCGTCAAGAAATGAGCGCAGCCGCTCTTCATCGCGAGCTTCCGCCGCTTGGCGCGCTTCTCGCAGTGAGCTTATGGTTGCCGGATCAAGGCTGGTGCTTTGCTGGGCCAGCGCGCTGCCGGAAAACAGACTGAGCATTAACGTCAGCAGTGTGGCAAACGCCTTCAGCGAAGGTTGAGGTAACCCACTCATTGCTGACCTCCCTGTTGCTCATCAGCGGTAATGGAAAGCGGTAAACGCAGTAGACCGGGGGTGCGCTGATCATCAGCAATTCGTAATCCATTGCGCACTTCTCGCCGGGCGCTTTCATTTAACGCTTGCCATGCACCACTCTCGACGTCCCACACACCGCCTTCGCGGCCATCCGGGGAGAGGTAGTAAAAACCGATACGGCCCACGCGCAGGTACTCCACTTCACGGGCAGGCATATCCTCAATGGCTAGCCGACCACGCCAGGTATCAATAGTGCGCCCGTACTCAAGCTCTACGCGCCATGCTTCGAGCAGGTCGGTAATTCGCTCAACGCTTTCTGCGCCTGAACCAGCCTGCGCTGTTTGCACCCTTGCTAGCCGCTCGTCGCGCAAAAAAGGCAGATCCGTTTCAATCCAGCGGATTAACTGCTGGGTCATATCTTGCTCAATTAACGGCAGCGCCGCTCGGGTGTCGCTCAGCGTATCCAGCGCCCTACTCAGGCGTTGCTGGCGCTCAGCTTCACTGGCTAAACGACCACTAAGCGATGAGTTGGCAGCGTCCATTTGGCGGGTTTCACGCTCAAGACGGCGAAGCTCTTCCAGGGCCGCGCGGGTCTCTTCATCGGCGGTGTCGATTTGCTGCTGGATAGCCGACTGGGCTTGCTGGGCCTCAACACTTTGGGAGGCCTGCCCTACTGTTTCATCGCTTGCCAGTAGCGAAGCACTGACCAGCACTCCGGCAAGCAAGCACCCACCCAGGGCAAAGAAAGGCCTTTTCAGCACGTTACGTCTCCGTTACTGATTGACACGCGGCCATTCACGGCGCGCTAGAAATTATTGAACATAAGAACGATTTGCGTTTCGTTTCAGCAGTGCATAGCCTAACATCAATGAGATAAATGACAATATTTATCATTAGCATTCAAAGATACGATGTAATGCACGACTATCTAATCTAGCGTGAATGAGACGGCCAACGTGACATCAACGTCTGATTTGGCGGAAAGATGGGGGATAAAAGCGGAGAAAGGGAAAAAATGTTATGAAAAGATGGCGAGCACACTACTCACCATCTTTTTCAAACTGAATGCAGCTGTAAACGCTTAAAACGCCCAGTCGTCGTCTTCGGTGGCGACGGCTTTGCCGATTACGTAGGAAGAGCCGGAGCCGGAGAAGAAGTCGTGGTTCTCATCGGCGTTGGGGGAAAGCGCTGCCATGATGGTCGGGTCGACGTCGGTAACGCTGCTGGGGAACAGTGGCTCAAAGCCAAGGTTCATCAGCGCTTTGTTGGCGTTATAGTGAAGGAACTTCTTCACGTCCTCTGTCAAGCCTACTTCGTCGTACAGCGATTCGGTGTAGCGTACTTCGTTGTCGTAAAGCTCTAACAGCAGCTCATAAGCGTAGTCTTTAACTTCCTGCTGGCGCTCGGGTGTTGCTTCGGCAAGCGCTTGCTGGAATTTATAGCCTACGTAGTAGCCGTGTACTGCTTCATCACGAATGATCAAGCGAATCAGGTCTGCCGTGTTGGTCAGCTTAGCGTGGCTCGACCAGTACATGGGCAGGTAGAAACCTGAGTAGAACAGGAAGGACTCAAGAAAGACGCTGGCCACTTTACGCATCAAGGGGTCGTCTGAGCGGTAACGCTTAAGAATCAGCTCAGACTTCAGCTGTAGCGTGGGATTCTCTTCGCTCCAACGGAAGGCGTCATCGACATCGCGTGTGGTACACAGCGTGGAGAAAATTGAGCTATAGGAACGCGCGTGAACCGACTCCATAAAGGCGATATTGGTGTATACCGCCTCTTCATGGGGAGTGCGAGCGTCTTCCATAAGCACCGGTGCGCCCACGCTGCTCTGAATGGTATCGAGCAGTGTCAGACCGGTAAATACGCGGATCGTTAGCTGCTTTTCCTGCTGCGTCAGCGTATTCCAGGACTGAATGTCATTGGAAAGTGGCACTTTTTCCGGCAACCAAAAATTGCTGGTCAGGCGGTTCCATACTTCCAGGTCTTTATCGTCTTGCAGACGGTTCCAGTTGATCGCATTGACCCGGGATAAACGTTGCATAATGGTCATCAGATAGCTCTCTTTAAAAATCGTTACGCACTTACAGTGTGCAGGAGACACAGCCTTCTACTTCGGTGCCTTCCAGCGCACTCTGGCGTAAACGGATGTAGTAAAGCGTTTTGATCCCTTTACGCCATGCGTAAATTTGCGCCTTATTAATATCACGCGTGGAAGCGGTATCCGGGAAGAACAGCGTTAGCGATAGCCCTTGGTCAACGTGCTGGGAAGCTTCTGCATAGGTGTCGATGATTTTTTCCGGGCCAATCTCATAAGCATCTTGGAAGTAATCAAAATTCGCCTCGTTCAAGAATGGCGCAGGGTAATAAACGCGCCCCAGCTTGCCCTCTTTACGGATCTCAATGCGCGCCGCCACCGGGTGAATACTAGAGGTGGAGTTATTGATATAAGAAATTGATCCGGTTGGCGGCACCGCTTGGAGGTTACGGTTATATAAACCATGCGCCATCACCGAGGCTTTAAGCGCTTGCCACTCCTCTTGGGTGGGCAGTGCAATACCACTACGCTCGAATAGCCCACGCACTTTTTCAGTACGCGGCAACCATGCTTGATCGGTGTACTTATCAAAGAACGTGCCCGTTGCGTAGGTGGAGTCTTCAAACCCAGCAAAGGCTTCGCCGTGCTCAATCGCCAACTGGTTAGAGGCACGAATGGCATGGAACGCAACGCAGTAGAAGTAGAGATTGGTAAAGTCCAAACCCTCTTCTGAACCGTAGTAAATGTGTTCCCGTGCAAGGTAGCCGTGCAGGTTCATCTGCCCAAGGCCAATAGCTCGAGATTTCGCGTTACCTTCGGCGATGGATGGCACGCTGCGCAGGTTGCTCATCTCAGAAACAGCGGTGAGGCCACGAATAGCAATTTCTACGCTGGTACCGATATCGCCTGAATCCATGACCTTGGCAATGTTCATTGAGCCAAGGTTGCAGGAGATATCCTGACCAATCTGACGATAGCCAAGATCGTCGTCATACTCCGTAGGCGTATTCACCTGGAGAATCTCAGAGCAGAGGTTGCTCATATTGATCCGGCCGGCAATCGGGTTGGCGCGGTTTACCGTATCTTCAAACATAATGTACGGGTAGCCGGACTCAAACTGCAGCTCGGCCAGGGTTTGGAAGAAGGCACGCGCATTGATCTTGTGCTTACGGATGCGCGCATCCGCGACCATTTCATGGTACTTCTCGGTGACACTGATATCGCCAAACGGCACGCCGTACACCCGCTCGACGTCGTAGGGCGAGAACAGGTACATGTCGTCGTTGCGCTTGGCCAGCTCAAACGTGATATCTGGAATTGTTACACCCAGCGAGAGCGTTTTAATGCGGATTTTCTCATCAGCGTTTTCACGCTTGGTATCTAGAAAACGCAGAATATCCGGGTGGTGAGCGTTCAGGTAAACCGCACCGGCACCCTGCCGTGCGCCTAGCTGGTTGGCGTAAGAGAAAGCATCTTCCAGCAGTTTCATAATCGGAATAATGCCCGAGGACTGATTCTCGATACGCTTAATGGGAGCGCCAGACTCGCGGATATTCGTCAGCAAGAAGGCAACGCCGCCGCCGCGCTTGGAGAGCTGGAGCGCTGAGTTGATCGAGCGCCCAATCGACTCCATGTTGTCTTCAATGCGTAGCAGGAAACAGGAAACCAGTTCGCCGCGCTGTTGCTTGCCGCAGTTCAGGAACGTCGGCGTGGCCGGCTGAAAACGGCCGCTAATCACTTCATCAACCAGCGATTTGGCGAGCGCTTCCTCGCCCCGCGCCAGGCTCAGTGCCACCATGCATACACGATCTTCATAGCGCTCTAGGTAGCGCTTGCCATCGAACGTTTTCAGCGTGTAGCTAGTGTAATACTTGAACGCGCCCAGGAAGCTTGGAAAACGAAATTTGTAGGCATAGGCCTGTTCAAACAGTGCCTTAACAAAACCAAAGTCGTACTGAGCCAGCATATCAGCTTCGTAGTACCCTTCTTCGACCAGGTAGTCGAGCTTCTCTTCCAGAGAGTGGAAGAACACGGTGTTTTGGTTAACGTGCTGCAAAAAATACTGGCGCGCAGCTTCGCGGTCTTTATCCAGCTGTAGCTCGCCGTTGGCACCGTAAAGATTGAGCATGGCATTCAGCGCGTGGTAATCCAGCGTTCGCGTCTCACCAGTCCCTGCAGCAGGCCGCTTTGCATCAACAACATTTTTTGGGGCTACGTTAGTCGTTTCCAAAACTCTTCTACTCCTTTGCGGACCTTGACGACATCATCATCAGTGCCAAGCAATTCAAATCGATACAGCAGCGGCACTTGGCATTTTTGCGCAATGATGCGCCCAGCCAGACCATACGCATCGCCAAAATTAGTATTTCCAGCAGCAATAACACCGCGAATAAGGTGTCGGTTTTGCTCATCGTTTAAAAATCGAATCACCTGCGCTGGCACCGCCCCTTTCGCCGCGCCGCCTCCGTAGGTAGGCGTGACTAATATGTAGGGCTGTTCTACGCGTAACGCTGCTTCTTCACGATTGAGCGGCAGACGCTGGGCACTTAAACCAAGCTTTTGCATAAAACGGTGTGTGTTTTCCGACTTGGTGGAGAAGTACACCAGCGTACCGGCACGCTCAACATCCACATTAGCGGGTTGCATGGCGGTAAATTACGCCAGCGCTTGGATGCGATCAGGGCGGAAACCAGACCAGTGCTCTTCACCTACCACCACCACCGGCAGCTGGCGATAACCTAACGCTTCAACTTCTTTTTGGGCATCGGCTTCAGCGGTAATATCGATAACAGTATATTCAATACCCTGCTTATCCAGCGCGCGGTAGGTCGCGGTGCACTGAACACAAGCGGGCTTGCTATAAATTTGGATTTCCATGGCTATTTTTTCCTTTTCATAGCGGTATTTTTCGGGTAAAGCATATCTAATGCTCGACCTCTCTGGAAGAGACACGCATACTATATATAGTTCATGACAAAATCAATTCAAGCATATATGGTATTTTTCATCCACAGGTTATTGACAGGCCATGCCCAGACTGGCATCTAAAAACCAAAAAGCCGCCCCACAAGGGGGCGGCTTTTATGAGCGGCGCCACTATCGGCAGCGCCCTCTCTTTCTAGGTCTTACTGGGGATGAGCTTAGGCTTTGGCAGCCTGATAACGACGCTCAACGTCTTCCCAGTTAACCACGTTAAAGAACGCAGAGACGTAGTCAGGGCGCTTGTTTTGATACTTCAAGTAGTAGGCGTGCTCCCACACATCCAAGCCCAACAGCGGCGTGTTGCCGTGCATCAGCGGGCTATCTTGGTTCAGTGTGTTTTCTACGACCAGTTTTTTCTCGGGGGTCACAGAAAGCCATGCCCAGCCACTACCGAAACGACCAAGCGCAGCTTTTTTGAACGCTTCTTGGAACGCTTCAAGGCCACCCAGCTCAGCATCAATGGCTTTTGCCACGTCGCCCTGCGGCTTACCACCACCGTTGGGGGACATCATTTGCCAGAACATAGAGTGGTTGGCGTGGCCACCACCGTGATTGATGACGGCTTGACGCTTCTCTTCCGGTACACGATCAAGGTCAGCTACCAGCTCTTCGACGGGTACATCTTCCAAGCCCGTGCCTTCAAGCGCAGCATTGAGACTAGTCACGTAAGTATTATGGTGACGAGAGTGGTGAATCTCCATCGTCATCGCGTCAATGTGCGGCTCAAGCGCGTCATAGGCGTAAGGTAGTTCTGGAAGTGTATGTGCCATGTTAGCTACTCCTTATGTGGCTTTTTTTGCATTCAACCTGTTTGCGTCCAACTAGTTAAGTGCGGCCATGCCCCACCCTTTTCAACCGCTAGGACCATTTTTTTCTCACTAAGCCTAGCAGTGAATTAGTTCAGCGCCTTTGACCAAGTACTTTAGTCAACTATTGCCAGTTTATCGAATCTGACCCCATTAAAAAAGCCGGCTTCTAAGGAAGCCGGCTTTTATATACTTGAGATTCAGATGCTTATAGCTTGCTTTCAAGCTCGGGCAGAATCTCAAACAAATCACCCACTAGACCGTAGTCCGCAACCTGGAAAATAGGCGCTTCTTCGTCTTTGTTGATCGCAACGATCACCTTGGAGTCTTTCATGCCTGCCAAGTGTTGAATGGCGCCTGAAATACCCACTGCGATATACAGATCCGGCGCGACAATTTTGCCGGTCTGACCAACCTGCATATCGTTAGGCACAAAGCCTGCATCAACGGCTGCCCGCGAGGCACCAATGGCAGCCCCCAGCTTGTCGGCAATGCCATCGAGCAGTTTGAAATTGTCGCCGTTGCCCATACCGCGGCCGCCAGAAACCACTACCTTAGCACCGCCAAGCTCTGGGCGATCAGACTGCGCCAGCTCTTCTTTTACGAAGCTGGACTGAGCGTTTTCAACCACAACGTCAACCGTCTCGATAGCGGCACTGCCGCCAGCGCCCACTGCATCAAAGCCAGTAGTGCGCACGGTAATTACCTTGAGCGCGTCGTCACTTTTTACCGTGGCGATAGCGTTACCTGCGTAAATGGGACGCAGGAAGGTATCAGCGCTCTCAACACCAATTACGTCGGAAAGCTGGCTAACATCTTTTAGTGCAGCTAAGCGTGGCAGTACGTTTTTGCCAGTCGTAGAGGCGCTAGCCAGCACGTGGGTATAAGCGCCTGCCAGCTCAACCAGTAGAGCGCCCATTGGTTCGGCAAGCTGATGGGCGTATACCGCGTTGTCCGCTAGACGAACCTTGCTTACGCCATCAAGCTTCGCGGCCGCTTCAGCAGCGGCTTGTACGCCTTCACCGGCAACAAGCACGTCGATGTCACCACCAATCGCCTTAGCAGCAGCAACTACGTGGGCTGTCGCGCCCGCAAGCTGACCTTCATGGAGGTCGGCAAGTACCAGAATGCTCATGAGATCAGCTCCTATTAAAGCACTTTGGCTTCGTTTTTCAGTTTGTCGATCAATTCATCTACCGAGGCAACTTTGACACCGCCTTTACGTTCAGCCGGCGATTCCACTTTCACCAGGGACACCTTGGAAGCCACCTCAACGCCGTAATCGGCGGGGGTTTTCACATCCAGCGGCTTTTTCTTAGCCTTCATGATATCTGGCAGTTTGGCGTAGCGCGGCTCGTTCAAGCGCAGGTCCGTCGTGACGATAGCGGGTAGCGTTAGCGCGATGGTTTGCAGGCCACCGTCGATTTCCCGGGTCACATTAACTTTGTCGCCGTCTACCGTGACGTCGGATGCGAAGGTGCCTTGGGGCAGATTGGTCAATGCAGCAAGCATTTGGCCAGTCTGATTATTGTCGGTATCGATGGCCTGCTTACCTAGCACCACCAAACCTGGCTGCTCTTCTTCAACAACTTTGGCCAGCAGCTTGGCCACGACAAGTGACTCTACCCGCTCGTCGGTTTCAATATGAATAGCGCGGTCTGCGCCCAGCGCTAGCGCGGTACGCAGCTGCTCTTGGGCGGCTTTAGGGCCAACCGTCACGGCAACCACTTCGGTAGCAACACCCTTCTCTTTCAGGCGCACCGCTTCTTCTACAGCAATTTCGCAGAAAGGGTTCATGGCCATTTTGACGTTGGTAAGATCGACGTCAGAGTGGTCCGCTTTCACACGGATTTTGACGTTATAGTCAATGACGCGTTTAACCGCGACGAGTACTTTCATAGGTTCCTCGCTTGGCTTGTCGTAGAAGCCGTTAACCTGACCCGGCACCGAAAAAAGATACCGATGAAAAATAGGAGCGGCGCAAGACGATTAGCACCGCTTAAAAAATTCATGCAAGCGTTTGATAGGTCTGTAAATGAAAAACCCCATCAATTTGCCACAACCACCCTATGGGCAACAACACTCATCGTCTACGGCCTTGGTCGTAGCTGCTATCAATCCACCTTAATTCGCAATGAGCCAACCCGGGTGTTGACCAGGATCGATCGAGAAATGCTGCTTTTGCCATCGTAGGGGTGACCTGACAGGGGTATTATGCCTATCATGGGGCATAACCAGAAGCAAACGACCGTTTTAAATTAAGACCAGCTTTTCATAAGCTAGTTCTCACAGCTAACTTATCGTTAAGTTGGCCGTTAAGAGAATAAGGAGAAACCGGGTGGAAAACGTTGAACGCGATGTAATGGACTTTGATGTGGTGATTGTGGGAGCCGGCCCTTCTGGACTGTCTGCCGCATGTCGCTTAATGCAACAGGCTAACGAGGCTGAGCAAGAGCTTACGGTCTGCGTAGTGGAGAAAGGCTCAGAAGTAGGCGCTCATATTCTATCTGGCGCGGTTTTTGAACCTCGCGCATTAGCTGAGCTGTTCCCCGATTGGGAAGAGCGCGGTGCACCGCTAAACACCCCCGCCACCCGGGATGATGTTTACTTGCTTAAAGATGCTGAGAAAGCACAGAAAATCCCCAACGCTTTAGTGCCAAAAAGCATGCACAACACGGGTGGCGAGCTTACTCGTTATGTCATTAGCGCGGGGAACTTGAGTCGCTGGCTTGGCGAACAGGCCGAAGCACTCGGGGTTGAGATTTTCCCTGGTTTTGCTGCCCAGGAAGTAATTATTGAAGAGGGTGTTGTTCGCGGCATTCTAATAGGTGATATGGGCGTTAGCGCCGATGGCACTCCGAAAGACGGCCATATGCCGGGTATGGAGCTGCGCGCAAAATACACGCTATTTGCTGAAGGCGCCCGCGGACACCTTGGCAAACGGTTAATTCAAGAGTACTCCCTCGATGCTGGTCGCGACCCACAGCATTACGGTATTGGCCTTAAAGAGCTGTGGGATGTACCCGCCGAGCAACATGAGCCTGGGCTTGTGGCACACGGGTCTGGCTGGCCACTGGATAAAAACACCCACGGCGGCTGGTTCCTCTATCACGCAGAGAATCAGCAGGTCGTCGTGGGCCTGATTATGGACCTTAGCTACCAAAATCCGTGGCTCTCTCCCTTTGATGAGTTTCAGCGTCTAAAACATCACCCCACTATCAGCCAGTACTTGTCTGGCGGTAAGCGGGTAGCTTATGGCGCGCGGGCCATTACCAAAGGGGGGCTTAACTGCCTACCCAAAATGACTTTTCCAGGTGGCCTGCTAATTGGCTGCGATGCAGGCACGCTCAACTTCTCCAAGATCAAGGGCCTGCACACGGCGATGAAGTCGGGCTTGGTAGCCGCGGAGAGTGTTTTTGAAGCTATTAAAGGCGGCGACGAGGGCGCTCAAGAGCTGACAAGTTTCACCACTAAGTGGGAAGCCAGCTGGGCCTATGAAGAGCTAAAAGAGAGCGCGAGCTTCGGCCCTGCCATTCATAAATACGGTACCGTTGGAGGCGGCGCCTACAACTTTGTTAATCAGTTGCTGGGCAATAAGCTTCCCAACGTGCATGACACCACCACCGACCACGGTGCGCTGAAGCCTGCCGCCAAGTTTGAAAAGATCGATTACCCAAGGCCCGACGGCAAGCTCTCTTTCGACAAGCCAACCTCGGTATTTTTATCCAATACCAATCACGAAGAGGATCAGCCTTGTCATCTGCGCTTAGCAGACCCCGAGCTGCCCATTCGCGACAACTTGCCTGAATACGCCGAACCTGCGCAGCGCTACTGCCCTGCAGGCGTTTATGAAGTCGTTGAGGATGCGCAGGGTGCGCCTAAGTTCCAGATCAACTTCCAGAACTGCGTCCACTGTAAAACCTGCGACATCAAAGACCCCGCCCAAAACATTACCTGGGTGGCACCCGAAGGTGGCGGCGGCCCCAACTATCCTAATATGTAGCAGGTAAAGAAACATTTAAAGCAACGTCTATGCCTCCTGTGCATTATATGCCTAGGAGGCATTTTTAGCACACCTATTGATTAAATACAGTCTTACACCGGTCTATTTAGAATCACTTAGAACTATTCAAAATTTTCTGTTCTCAAAAGCTTCACTGCTGTAAAAACCATTCAATTGAAGAGCAGTCAAATCATGCATAAGCACCGATTGGCGCTGGAAGCCTACCTCTTTAGCAAATATTTTTGGACTTAAGCACTGACCAAGCTTGATAACAGCAAATGATAGCTGCTGATCGTTATCAGTGCCTGACAAACCATCAACTAACGCAGTATCTACATTTAACACATCAAGTGGCAAAACCTTTAAATTGGATAGCTTTGAATACTTAACCCCAAAATCATCTACAATAATTTTAACATCTATCTTTTTAATTTCTTCAAAGACCTTAGCAGTGTACTCGACGTCTTTCAAAATTGTACTTTCAGCAACCTGTAGCTCAAGCAATTCCGGTATCATTTGCGTAGTGGTTACAATATCGTTCACGCTCTTCACAAAAGCCTCATCATAAAACTGCCGTTCATAGACATCTACAGCTATTGTTAGCGCTGGTGCGCCTTGCTCTTGCCATAACATACTCTGTTTACAGGCTTGTTCTATTGCCCAGCTACCAATAGAAACGATCAAACCACTCTCTTCAGCCATTGAAATAAATTGTGATGGCTCGAGCAAACCAAGTGTCGGATGTTGCCAGCGCAACAACGCTTCAATACCAATAACCTCGCCATCACTTGAGTTATGCTTAGTCTTATAGATCAACTTAAGTTCTTTTTGGTCTAGCGCTCGCTGGAGACCCGACTCCAGCATTAAACGAACATCTGTTTCCAACCCAAGCTCTTCAGTGTAAAAGCAGGCGGTATTTTTTCCTGCTTGCTTTGCTTTATACATGGCCACATCGGCATTTTTTATTAATGTTTGCTCATCAAGCCCATCAACGGGAAACAAGGATACTCCAATACTGACTGAAACATGGTACTCGTGCCCTGCTAGAGAAAAAGGCTCTCTGATGGAATCGAGTATTTTTTCAGCAACAGGCTTAACACAAGCCTGGCTATCAACCTTATGCATGATAATGACAAACTCATCACCGCCCAACCGAGCTACAACATCACTGGCACGAACCGCTGATGTAAGACGCTTAGCCGTTTCCTGTAAAAGATGGTCACCCGCCTCATGACCCAAAGAATCATTGATAAGCTTGAAACGATCAAGATCCAAAAAGAGCAGCGCAAAAGGCTCCCCATGGCGTTCGCCAAGCCTGACCGCCTGTGTCACCAAATAACTAAAAAAAGCTCGGTTAGGTAGCTCTGTTAACGCATCATGAAACGCCAAGTGCTCAACCTGCTCAGCGTGTAAAATACGCTCCTCTATTACACGTTGACGCTCTCGCTGTAGCTTCCAACTAAAGAGCCCTAGCGATGTAAAAACAGCAAGCAATAAACCACTTGCCCAGCTAGCCCGCTGCCAATATTTTTTGGCTATAGCCTGTGCAGACGCCAATTGTTCATTTTTAGAAAGGCCGACAACGACAGATAAAGGAAAACTATAAAGTTCTCTTACCATTGTATAGCGTTCCTCGTCCCTCCAAGTTGTCAGAAAGAGCGGTTGACCTGTATCGCCCTCACCCTTCACCCATGGAGTTAACTCTAAAACGTCATCTGAATAAATTTCACTGCCTGCTCTAGCAACATGTGCTAAGCCGTCTTCTCCTACCACGGCTAACATACCCTGGTGCCCCATAGAGCGAGTTGCGTAGCTACTAACAAAAAAGTCAGCTTCGACTGAAACAAAAATCCAACCCAACACTGTTTCATGGTCAGAAATTAGTGGCCGAGTAAACATCAGCTGCACCACATCATCAGTTATCACTCGATCCACTGCTAAAGTGTCGTCAACTCGCCCTGACTGCATTGGCAGCATATAATGCTGTTCAATCAATAATGAATTGGTGCTTCCAACAACAACCCCCTGCTTATTAACTACACCTACCGTAAATAATAGTGCTGGAGGTAAAAGCTCTTGAGCCTGTAAAACATCTAGCGCCGCTTCACTGTCAACACTATTGGCAGTGAAGCGGACTAGCTTCAGTGTTGTGTCAATTTCCCGAAGCGCTCTCACAACGCGAGCTTCATAGGTATCTAAAATTTCACCTACAGATAACGCTGCTTGTCGCTCAACAGCTGACTGCTCTTTTTTAACTAAGTAGTAGGTACCCGACCAAATAATGATCAATAGCAACAATGCCAACATGCTAAGCAGCCAGACTGGACTAGCAAGGTGGTGCAACCGACGATGAGCATGGGCCCGAGCCGCACTCTCCGCTTTTGGGTTTTGTGAATAAAAGGGATTACTCAACTTGTACCACTCTTAACCGGTCGTCAAAGTAAGCAGCATTAATATAACCCAACGCAGCTTTATCACTAACGAGCCTATCTATAACTGCTTGGCTATCGCGAAATGTTTGAGGAGGCTGTCCTCGTCCAGTAAAAATAAGCCGAGCCCAGTGCGCTTTAATCTGTGCTGGTGTTTGCCCAATATAACGAGTGTAAAACACTTCACGCTCTATTGAGCTTCCTGACTGATCCAAGGGTATTACTGCCAATCCTTTACCGATTTGTGTGCGTCGGCCTAAATAAATATCTGTTAATTCACTACTGGTCAAACGTGTAAAAGGTGCCTCAACTGAGGTTACGAGTAAAACATCGGCTGTCGCAGCATGCCCAATAACACTAAGCAAAACACTTGCACCAAGCATATTAAGTCGCTTAAGCATTGCCACTCTCCTTAAAATACAAAGTCGAGCGCAAGGCTAAACAGGTTAATATGCCCACCGGGATCAAACTTCGGTTGTTGATTAATGAGCCCGCCTGGCGAATCTGAGCGCATATCGATATAGTCATATTGAGCAGTAAGCGCCATGCCCGGCCGTAAGTCCCAGCGTGTTCCCAGTGTCACGCCTCGTTGCTGCATGCCACTAGCAAGCACGTCATTCAAAATATCATTGAGTAGCACTGCACCTTCTGCAAATGGAGAAGGATAAAGCGCTGCATTTAGCCCCTCTTCAGAAGTATTACTAGTTACCCTTGCACGCGATATACCTACAAAGGGTGTCCAGCTAGCAATACGGTATCCAGCGGTAAGATAGCTGCCCTCATTATCACCCAACACAGATGACGATGTAGAACGTGCCCACTCTCCCATCACAAACCATGGGCCAGGATCATAGCCAACTCCGAGACTAATCACACTGGACCGCTTTCCCTCAACCTCATACCGATTAGCAATTAACTCTCCTGGGGGGCCAAATGATCGATAAATGTCGAAAAACTGGGAAAGCTCATCAACGCTTACTTTTAGCTCACCGTAGCTAGCAAAGAGCGTGGTGGCTCCCCATTGCGTGCGATGTGAGATCCCCCATGAATCGGAGGCATCTATACTGCCAGTTGGGTAATCAACGCTGCCCCCACCATAGCTCAAACGTAGCTCATTGGTAGTTTCGCCTGCAGCATATTGATAGCGCATATCCACACCATCGAAATATGCGACAGGAATTAAACGATACACCTCTTGCGGCGGTCGTACCCAGGGAGTGGCATAGTTAATTTTACGATGCTCGGATGCCATGAACGTACCTTGCACCATGCGGCCTACACGTAAATTAAAATTAGGGGTTAAATCATATTGAATGTTAGCCCACTCAATACCCGGTGCGTAAGAACCATCATAGCGTTTTTCGCTAGCCACCTGAACGATAGAGGTAATTTTTGGCGTTACGTGTAGCGTAGCCTGAAGCCCTAATCGGCTGTCTACCTGTGCGCTCCAGTCATCGCTATATCCGGCACCTTTTGATGCGAAAATATCAGACACATAATCAGCATGGGACTCGTCAGAGTGAACCACGCCTAAAGTACCAAAACCATTAAATATTACTCGTGGATGAGTGTCATCAGCAACTCCGGAGCTGGTATAGGCTATGAGGAGAACAACGCAAAACAGAGCAACTTGCCTAACCATGCACAATACCTTCTTATTAAATATCTATTAATTATAAAGCATTAAATCGTCAGGCCTACCCTAAGTCAAATGATTAATGAGGTATAAAACATCCGGATAAAAGTAGGTTAAATAAAACAGTCCTCTAATTAACCTAATTTTTATCTAACTAGCACTGAGCCTACTTCTAATAGTTCTATCGGTGCACGGCGAGCAATCAACCGCCGACGACCAGCCTGGGCAAAGCGCACATCAATAACCGGGTCTGACGGGTTTCCTTCGACCGCAGCCACCTCTCCCTCTCCAAACACAGCATGCAGCAGGCGCTGGCCTGGATAAAAATGCGTATTAACGCGGTACTCAGCACTCGCCTCCTGCACCTGCGGGGGCGCCAGTTCGATATCCCCTCTGTCCAGTCGATCCAGATAACGCTTAACCAAACCAGGTGAAGCGACCTGAACAGCAGCCTCTGGCGGGCGAGCCGTTGCCAAACAGCCAGCTACCCGCATACTGTCCTGCCAAGCACTTTCAGCAATAAAACGGCTTGGCCGGTGGACGCCACCATCATGAAGCATCAGCAGCTGCTCCTGAGCGCGAGTAATGGCCACGTAAAAAAGTCGACGCTCCTCTTCCAATCGCTCATCGTTCAGCGGATTGTCGCGGCTGTAATGAGGAAAGTCCTCCTCATTAACGGCTGCCACCGCCACGAGCGGCCACTCAAGCCCCTTTGCGCCATGTACCGTACTAATCAGTACTCCATTCGCTTGGTTTTCTACCGGGCGTTCTAGCAGCTCAATAAATGCATCAGGGTTTTGCACGCTCTCTGCCTGCTCAATGAGCACATCCAATAAGCGCACATCCTCCTCGCCTTTATCTCGCCTTGCAGCAGCACGCTTAAGGGTTTTTTCCGCGTCGATAGTTTCTACTACATGGCTTAGTAGCTTTGCGGGCGACCATGCGCTGAGTTTTGGAAGCTCGCATAACAACCCCCAGCGCTTTTTTAAGGTACGACGCTGCAGCGGCTTGAGCGCTGCTAGCACTGGCTCGTGGCGCTCAGGCCAGCGCTGGGTGGTGGCCAACTGATTCGCTAACTGTTGCAGCCGCTCACGAGCGACAAACGGCGTTGGCTGTGAAAGAAGCAGCAGCAACTGTGCTGGGTCATGCAGCAATTCCGGGCGGCGGGACAGTTTTAAATAACCCGCCAACGCTTGCACCAGCGGCAGCCGAAACACAAAGCGGTCTTCCCGTAGCAGCCGAAATGGGATGCCAGCCTGCAATAACGCCAGTTGAAAGGGCACCGAAAGCGCCCAGCTACGCACTAGCAGGCTAGCCTCGCTTAACGCCCGCCCCTGGGCCTGCCAGTCCATCAGTGCGTCCAGCAGCAACCGACTGCCTTGGCCAACCGATATCCGCGTTTCTGGGTTATTAGCGTCCGCCAAACAGAGTTGATCAGGACGGCGTAGATTAGGCATGATGGCGTGATTAGCGGCTAGCGCTAGTGCATGGCCATGCCGGAAGGTGGTAGAGAGCGGGTAATCGGTTGCAGCACCAAAGGTGGCGGTAAAGTTTTCCAACATGGTGTCTGGCCGCGCGCCACGCCACTCATATATACACTGGTTAGCGTCGCCAACGGCCATTACATCCGCGCTTTGTCCGGCCAACACCGCCAGCAGCCGCTGCTGGGCGGTATTGATATCCTGGTACTCATCAATGATGACATGATCTAGAAAGCCTTCCACCCGGCGGCGTAAAGCACCATCCGCTTCGAGCGTTTGGAGCGGTCGATAGAGCAAGTCGGCATATGTCATCACCCCTTCGGCTTGCAGTAGTCGCTCGGCCTCGTCAAACGCCGCTGGAAAATAGTCGGTATCCGGCTCATAGCTCAGGCGATCATATAACGCGTTGGCGGGCAGCATTTCCGCTTTTACCAAGCCACAAAAGTGAGCCAGCGCTTCCAAGCGATCCCCCTCAAGGGCCGCATCACGCCGCTCTACCGCATCGCTAAGTACGTTCAAGCTTGCCTGACGAAGCAGCCTTTCCAGCTGCCACTCGGCAGAGAGCAGACGTCGGGGCGCCAACGCTCCCCACCGACATAGGCTCTGTGTCAGCCGATGCCCTAATGAATGGAAGGTTCGCACGTCGGGTAATGGCTGCCCTTTCGGGGCCATACTAGATAAGCGGCGCTGAAAATCATCCCGGGCAGAGCGGTTAAACATCAGCACTAGGATGCGTTTTGGCGAGACATCGTTAGCCAGGAGATGCAGCACACGGGCTGCCATTGTGGTGGTTTTGCCTGCCCCAGCCACCGCGGCTACCCTTGCGTGCCCTTTGCTGTGAGTCACTACCGCTTGCTGTTCAGCTGTTAACTTCACGGCGCCTCGCTGGGTACATCATCGGCATCGATCTCTTGCGCTAGCTCCCCTAGCAGGTAAGGGTTGCCAGCGCTGTACAGACGTAGTTGAGTCCCGCCGTTTGCAACAACACAGGGCGTAGCCTGCTCGATTAAACGGTAATAAACATTACGGTGCAGGCGAGCGCCAAGCCCAAAGCGCACAGCAATTTCAGGCACCTGCTCGCCTTCAGGCGTAGTACTCAGCGTCATAGGGTGCTGGTCATCTAAACGCACAACATCATCAAACTGCGTGGTAAACCACCAGGCATCATCATGGAAATCCGCTTCTACCGCGACCAGCGGCAGATCCTCTACCTTTAAGCGCCATCGCTCCACAGGAGTCACCAGGCAGTAGCCGTCGCTATCGTGCCGCAATAGGCTGGCCAGTAACCGTGGTATGGCCGTTCGGGCAAAAGGCTGTCCTTCGTGCTGCCAAGTGCCATCGGCCTTAATTAAAATATCGATATCCCCGGAAAGGGCCGGCTGCCACTCGTCAACGGGTGGTATGGATGCCGAACCTGGCTGATGCTGTAGCAGTCGATCAATATTCATCCGTCCACACCTCGTGACAATGACGACCTACACCAACAGGCCTGATTGCGCTAACGCCTGCTTAACACTCTCTGGAGCATCTGGAGCAGCAGCGCGGAACAAGTGATAGAAGTTAGCCGTGGTTTGCATAGCCACCTCATCTACGCTGATACCCCGAGCCTCTGCAATACACGCAGCAACTTCAACCACCCAAGCGGGTTCGTTGGGCTTTCCACGATAAGGCACAGGTGCCAAATAGGGGCTATCAGTCTCAATCAATAGGCGATCTAGCGGCAACTGTCGCGCCAGTTCGCGAAGCGAGGCGGCATTGCGAAAGGTAATAATGCCCGATAACGAAATATAGAAACCTAAGCGCACCGCTTCCCGCGCCATCTCGATATCTTCTGTGAAGCAGTGTAATACACCGCCCACCTTGGGGTTACTATACTCGCGCAATAGAGAGAGCGTTTCTTGTTTGGCATCGCGAGTATGAACAATAACCGGCAACTCCAGTTCTCGCGCCGCCAGCAAATGACGCTTAAAGCGCTCATGTTGGATATCAATAGGGACGCTGTCTTGGTAGTGATAATCAAGCCCAGTTTCACCTATCGCTACTGCACCGTACTGTTCAGCGGCCTCAACAATATCGTCAACGCTCGGTTCGTTGGGCGTGGTGTGCAGAGGGTGTAAGCCTGCAGAAATAGCCACATCCGGGTGCTCTCTGGCAATCGCTGCTAAACCAGGCAGCTCTTCTAAGGTCACCGAAATAGCGAGAAACTGGCTGACATTGGCAGACCGGGCCGCCGCTAGGGTAGCCGAAATATCGCCGCCATGGGTATGCTCAGATAAGCGGTCCAGGTGGCAGTGTGAGTCAACAAACATACAGGTCTCGCTTTTGAATAAATAAGTGTCGCTTACGTCAATTCACAGCGTAAACGACGGAGGAGCTTTATCTAACTGGCCTGCCAGGAGTGTTTCAATGCGATCTCGCACCGAATAATCCTGCTGGCTGAAGTGCACACCAATCCCAGGAATGCGGCGACCGCTCACCCCTTCCGGGGAGACCCAAATCACTTTCCCGGTGACCGAAAGCCGCTCGCTCTCCCCAGGCAGCGTCAGTAACAAAAATACTTCTTGGCCAAGGGCATAAGGCGTTTTAGTGGGCACAAAAATGCCTCCCCGATCAAGAAAAGGCATATAAGCGGATAGCAGCGTCGGCACATCGGGTAATGTCAAAGAGAGAGCTTTTTGAGCAGCCATCATAACCTCGCTTGGCAGCTAATGGAGTTATGAGCGCAACAGCGCCGACCAACGCACCAGCCATGCTTCAAGGACGAGCTGTGGGTTAGGGTTGGCGCCCACAGCCAGCAGGCGGCGCTGCTCGCGGGCATAATCCAATAGCCGAAACCAGTCTTGTACACGGGCGTTTTTAACCGCTTGGCGATAAAGCGGCTCTAAATCAGGGTTATGCAGCGCTGTGGTTTCGCCTGATAGGCCTAATCGAATGAGATCTTCAAGCCATGCAATACCGTACCATAGGATGGCATCTATCGCTTGGCGATCGAGCCTTGCTGCCTCGGAAACGGGTTCTGCGCCGCGCACCAACTGCTCAAAGCAGTCGTGAATTTGGTGGCGCAATGCCCTTTCATCAGGCATTGCCAACTCTATAGCCAACAGTGGCAACCCTCCAGATACTCGCCACCAAAAGAGCGCTTCGTCGCTTCCCAGCTTCTCGGTCAACCAGCCTTGGCACGCCTCAAAAGGCACACTTGCCAACGGCCACTGCTGACACCGGGAACGGATAGTAGGCAGCGTCCGCGAGGGTACGTCCGAGAGCAAAATAAACAGCGTTTTTTCACCCGGCTCTTCCAAACTTTTAAGTAAGGCGTTGGCCGCTGCAGTGTTCATCGCTTCAGCGGGGGATATGACAATCACCCGGTAACCGCCCTGCTGTGCGGTTTGTGACACAAAGCGATTAACATCACGTATCGGATCAATCCGAATCTGCCGCTTACCCTCTTCAGGAGAGATGCGCAGCAAGTCAGGATGATAGCCCGAGGCGAGCATGGCACAGCTATGGCACTGGCCGCAGGCTTGTTCTGTCGGCTTTGCGCAGAGTGTTTTCGCCACTAAGGCGTCCGCTAGCTGCTGTTTCCCGACGCCATGTGCACCACTGATAAGCAATGCATGGGGCATACGATCATCATTCGCTAAGCGAACGAACTGCTTCCAGGTGTCATAGTGCCAGGGCAGCACATCCGTTAACGCCATAGCGCTAACCGCTCTTCCAGCACTGTTGCCAGCGCTGCCTGCACGTCGTCAAGGGCCTGCTCGGCATTGATTATCGCAAACCTTTCTGGCGCTGCCGCTGCTCGGCTTAGGTAGGCCTGCTGTACCGCTTCAAAAAAACTTTCCTGCTCTTGCTCAAAGCGGTCACGCTGGGTGTGTTGGTCACGTAGCCGCCCTTCTAAGCGCGTTTTTGCAGCGGCAGGAGACATATCCAGCAAAAGTGTCAGGTCTGGCGAGAGCCCCTTTTGCACAAACTGCTCCAACTGAGCAATGCGAGAAGGGGCAATGCCACGGCCGCCGCCTTGATAGGCAAAGGTGGCATCGGTGAACCGGTCGCAAACCACCCAAGCACCGCGCTCAAGCGCAGGCACAATTTTTTGGGCCAAGTGCTGGGCTCGGGCAGCAAACATTAACAGTAGCTCAGCGTCGCTATTAAGTGGCTCTTCTTGCGTGGGATCAAGCAGCAGCCCACGAATCGCCTCGGCCCTCGGCGTGCCTCCAGGCTCCCGGGTGAGCACCACGTCCACGCCACGCGCCTTTAGCCAAGCCTCCACAAACGCCACATTGGTAGATTTGCCTACCCCCTCTCCACCCTCTAGCGTGATGAAGCGTCCGCGCTTGGTCATTGCAGCCCCTTACTAGCCAGATACACCATAAAATAGTCTGCTTATAAAATCGTATTCAAAAAATCATCGGTTACGGATATAGCGATTAACAGCGTTATTGTGCTCACGCAGCGTGCGGGAGAAATGGTGCGTACCATCGCCTCGCGATACAAAATAGAGCGTCTCGCCAGGCAGTGGATTAACCGCGGCTTCTAGCGCGGCACGCCCAGGCATTGCGATCGGCGTGGGTGGCATACCATCGATCACGTAGGTGTTATACGGCGTGGCCTCGCGTATATCCGCACGAGTAATACGTCCCTCATAACGCTCCCCCATGCCATAAATAATCGTGGGGTCGGTTTGCAGGCGCATTCCTTGCTCCATTCGCCGCTTAAATACGCCGGCAATTTCACGACGCTCTTCGGGCGCGCCGGTCTCACGCTCAATTAATGAGGCCATAATCAGGGCTTCATAAGGCGTATCAATCGTAAGGTCATCATCACGACCCTCCCATACCTCTTCTAGGATACGTTCCATGCGAGTAAGCGCCTGACGCAAAATATCAACATCGCTCATCCCCAGGTGGTAGCGGTAGGTGTCAGGGAAAAACCAGCCTTCGGGAAAGGTACCTTCACGACCTAATAGCGACATCACCTCTTCATCGCTTAATTCAGCGGTGCGCTGCTCTAGCTTAGGTGCCACGCTGAGCAAACCACGCATCTGGCGAAACGTCCAGCCTTCGGGAATGGTAAGCGGATAGGTCACAACGTTATTGCTACCTAATAACGCGACCATCTCTAACCCGCTCATGCCCGGCGTAAGCTGGTACTCCCCCACCCTTAGCCGCGGCACGCGCTCGGGCTCCATTCGTGCCATTAGCTGAAAGGCCCACGCATCACTAATAATTCCCTGTGCCTCTAGCTCCCCCACCACCTGATTAAAACCGGCGCCTGCTGGCACTTGGTAGAGAGTAGGTTCATCAAGGGTTAATGGCGCCTCTAATCGGCTTTGCCAATAGACGTAACCACCTGCTGCCGCGGCTGCGCCAAGCACTACCAAGATTCCCACTGCGGCTAATAACCGTTTCACCATGACACCTCAACGACTCTTTTTTAAAATTCTACCTAACGGGATAAGGGCAAATAGCCAAGTAAACGATGCCCCAAAGCTTGTAATCGGTCATGCTCAGCCAGCGGCCAAGAGCGCAGCTCACTGCCCGATTCATTAAGCAGCACTCTAACTGGCCATACCCCTTGAACAGAGTTGGCCACCCATAAACGCTCTACAGTAGGTAAGGCATTTAACGGCAGTATCGCCTCACGCACTACCCCCTCATCTAATAGCGCGGCACGCAGAGTACCTGCTACACCACAGCGCTCAAGTGATGGAGTAAATAGCGCCCCTGCCTGTTGCCAAAAGACGTTCATACTAGTGGCTTCCACCACATTTTCGTCCGCATCAGCCAGCAGACCTTCTGCTATCGCACTGTCGCGCCACTCCTGGCGCGCCAGTACATTTTCTAAACGGTTGAGGTGCTTAATACCCGCCAGCAGCGGTTGGAAGCCAAGGCGTAGTTGGCAGATGCGTACGCTAACCCCTTTCTGCCAACGTTCAGCATTGACTACAAAAGGCGTTCGCCGACTGAGCAGCCGTGGCGCCGCCACATCCGGCAGTGCGTAACCGCGCCCACCACTTCCCCGGGTTAGGATTAGCTTAAGCACTTCAAGCTCAGCAGCAGAACCTTCTTGCCAAGTCGCGTGGAGCTGTTCGATCGGCGGTAACGGGATATTTAAGCGCGTACAGCCAAGTGCCAAGCGCGCGTAATGATAAGGCCAAAGCACTGGCTTACCGGCGCGCATTAAGACTGTTTCAAATATCCCGTCACCATACGCTAGCCCACGGTCATCAAACGGCACCTGGGGCATAGACACCGCTCATTACACCTTTGTAAACAGCAGCGAGCCGTTGGTGCCACCAAAGCCAAACGAATTGGACAGTGCTACATCAATACGCATTTCACGGGCGGTATGCGGCACGTAATCGAGATTGCAGCCCTCTTGGGGGTTATCCAGGTTAATTGTGGGCGGAGCTACCTGGTCACGTATCGCCAAAATACTGAAAATGGCTTCCACCGCACCAGCAGCACCCAAGAGGTGACCAATCATCGACTTGGTAGAGCTGACCGCCACCTGCTGGGCTGCGCTGCCCAACACGCGCTCAACCGCACGGCTTTCTGCTAGATCACCCGCGGCTGTCGACGTGCCGTGAGCATTGATGTAGTGCACTTCAGAAGGCGCTATTTTGGCATCTTTGATAGCATTGCTCATTGAGAGCGCAGCGCCACGGCCATCTTCAGGGGGTGCCGTCATGTGGAAGGCATCATCACTCATGCCAAATCCTGATAGCTCCGCATAAATCGTCGCCCCCCGCGCCTTGGCGTGCTCGTACTCTTCTAGCACTAGGACACCGGCACCGTCTGATAGCACAAACCCATCGCGGTCAGCATCCCAAGGGCGGCTGGCCGCTTCTGGGCTATCGTTGCGCGTTGAAAGCGCCCGCGCGGCCGAAAATCCACCCAACCCCAGCGGCGTGGTCGCCATTTCTGCGCCACCACAAATCATCACGTCAGCATCACCATAGGCAATCGTACGTGCACTGTAGCCAATGTTGTGGGTGCCGGAAGTACAAGCGGTGGTAATAGCGATGTTAGGGCCTTTGAAGCCGTGCTGAATCGCCATGTTGCCAGAGATCATATTAATAATAGAGCCGGGCACGAAAAACGGCGATACACGACGGGCGCCCCCTTTGATTAGCGCATTGTGATTATGCTCAATCATCGGCAGCCCACCGATGCCCGAACCAATCGCCACGCCAATGCGCTCTGCATTCTCTTCAGTGCACTCAAGCCCTGAGTCTTGAATCGCCTGAGCACCGGCGGCCATGCCGTATTGGATAAACAGGTCCATCTTGCGGGCGTCTTTGGGGTTCAGGTAAGGGCTAATATCAAAATTCTTTACCGAACCACCAAAACGCGTATTGAAGCTGCTGGTGTCAAAATGCTCTATCGGCGCTATGCCACTTTTGCCCGCGAGAATGTTCGCCCACGACTCATCTACGTTGTTACCCACTGGGGTCACCAGGCCTAACCCAGTTACCACTACCCTTCTACGCGCCATCAGCTTACCTCCAGGCATCCATGGTGACACGACCCATCCGGGTCATTTACTGCTGAAATTTGGTGACTAGTATAACGGAGATTGAACGTTATATTCATTGTGACCGTAAAGCAAAAAAGCCGCCCTGTGCCAGGACGGCTTTTTTTGGTGCGGGCGGTTAGCACGCCGCCCTGGTTCAATGCGTCGACTCAGCCCTTACTGGTGGGCGTTTACGTAGTCGATAGCTTCTTGAACCGTAGTGATTTTTTCAGCTTCTTCGTCAGGAATTTCAGTATCAAATTCCTCTTCCAAAGCCATCACCAGCTCAACGGTGTCGAGGGAGTCGGCACCTAAGTCTTCCGTGAAAGAAGAGCTATTCTGGATGTCTTCTTCTTTAACGTTTAGGCGCTCTGCCACAACTTTCTTCACGCGCTCTTCAATAGTACTCATCAACGTGCTCCATTCGTTCACACTAGCCGTTATAGATAACTAGCCATTTGGAAACCGCAAGCCAAAAGCTGCGGGGTAGTTTATAGACGCCCTTGGGCCGACGCAACCGCCAAGCCCAAGGCCATCAACGCATATTCATTCCGCCGTTAACGTGCAGCGTTTCACCAGTAATATAACCCGCCGCATCACTTGTCAAAAAACCAACGGCAGCGGCAATTTCATTAGGCTCGCCTAGGCGCGCTAGAGGAATCTGCTTCAACAGCATTTCGTGCTGCGCCTCAGGCAGTGCTTCTGTCATATCGGTGGCAATAAAACCAGGCGCTACGGCATTAACAGTAATTGCCCGTGAAGCCACCTCTCTGGCCAATGCTCGGCTAAAGCCTTCCATACCTGCTTTTGCAGCAGCATAGTTAGCTTGGCCTAAATTGCCCATCGTTGCCACAACTGAACTGATCGACACGATACGCCCAAAGCGTGCTTTTGTCATACCACGTAGACAGGCTTTAGTAACGCGATAAACAGATTTGAGGTTGGTATCCATTACGGAGTCCCACTCGTCCTCTTTCATACGCATGAGCAAGTTATCGCGCGTAATGCCCGCATTATTAACCAAGATGGTTGGCGCACCAAATTGCTCGTTAATTGCTTTCAACACGTGGTCGATGCTTGCCTGATCGGTGACATTCAAGCACATGCCAGCGCCATCAATGCCGTGCTCTTTAAGGTCAGCATCTATTTTCTCAGCACCTGACTCACTGGTCGCGGTGCCCACCACTATGCGGCCTTGACGCCCAAGCTCATGAGCAATCGCTCGCCCAATGCCTCTACTGGCGCCAGTGACCAGCGCAACTCTACGTTCTTGCGTCATAACGTTCTGCCTTTAACCATATAAAAAAGCAAGGATAGCGGAAAATTGCCGCGTCTCACGCGTCGTCAGCCAACGCTTCACGCGCAAGCTCCAGCGCAGCATCCAAGCTATCGGGATCGTTGACGGCCAAACCTTTCGCTCCCCGCACAATACGCTTATTTAGCCCGGTGAGCACTTTACCAGGGCCACACTCAATAAATACGTTAGCACCTTGCTTTACCATGGCTTCAACGCAGGATGACCAACGCACCGGTTGATAAAGCTGCTCAATAAGGCGGGTACGCAAAGTTTCAATATCAGCGTGGGCCTGCGCATCCACATTTTGGATGACGTTGTAGCGAGGTGCGCGCAGCTCTATCTCCTGCATCGCTTGAGAAAGACGCTCCGCTGCAGGGCGCATTAAGGCACAGTGGGAAGGAACCGACACCGGCAGCGCCATAGCACGCTTAGCGCCCGCCTCCTGGCAGGCTAAAATAGCGCGCTCAACGGCACTTTTACCACCCGCAATCACCACCTGACCGGGAGAGTTAAAATTAACGGCAGAAACCACTTCTCCCTGGGCAGCGCTGGCGCAAGCCGCTTCCACAGCACTATCTTCAAGCCCCAGGATTGCCGCCATACCGCCTTCGCCAGCAGGCACTGCTTGCTGCATGGCCTCGCCACGTAAGCGCACCAGCTTCACACCTTCTGCAAAGCCCATCACACCTGCACATACCATAGCGCTGTATTCGCCCAGACTGTGACCTGCCATCACGCTTGGGCGGGGGCCCTCTAACTCTTGCCAAACACGCCAAATAGCGATGCTTGACGAAAGCAGCGCAGGCTGGGTGCACGCTGTGGCGTTAAGTGCTTCTTCTGGGCCTTCTTGTACGACTTTCCATAAATCGTAGCCCAGAGCATCTGACGCTTCCTCAAATGTCGTTCCCACCACACTATAGCGCTCGGCCAGCTCTCGCAGCATTCCTAGCTGCTGAGAGCCTTGCCCGGGAAAAATGAGGGCAAGGGGTTGAGACATGTCGTTCACCTTTGCTCTTGTAGGCGTTTGCTCATTATTCGAGCGATAGGCGTAGTTAAGGGCGCCGTCTTCAACGGTTTTTGGCATATCCTGCTGCCGCCGATAACTCGCAAAATAGTTTACCAACGTTTTATTATCTCATGCCTGCGACGGTGAGTGACGCGACCAGCGCCCCTCGATTCGCGCCGGCAGTTCATGCTCGACTTCTTGTAGCGCTCGCTGGATAGCATAGTAGAAGCCATCTGCACCAGCACTCCCGTGGCTTTTAACCACAATCCTCTGCAAACCCAGCAAACTGGCCCCATTATAACGCACAGGGTCCAGCTCTTGCTTCAAACGCTTTAGTACAGGCCTGGCCAGTAGGCTTGCCAAACGCCCACTTAGGCGTGATTCAAACGCCATTTGCACACGCTCTACCAGCATACGGGTCAAACCTTCACTCGCTTTCAGAGCCACATTACCTACGAAACCGTCGCACACTACCACATCAAGCTCGCCCTGAAATATATCACCGCCCTCGGCATACCCGTGGTAGTCAAATGCTAGATCGGTTGCGCATTCACGCAGCAAACGATCGCCTTCTCGCACGTTAGCACTACCTTTGGTTGCTTCAGCACCAACATTAAGCAGCGCGACTTTGGGCCGATCAATTCCATCCATACAGTGGGCCATCGCCGCCCCCATCATGGCAAAGTCGAACAGCCTATGGGCGGGCGAGTCTACATTCGCTCCCAAATCCAGCAAATAGCAGCGGCGCCCTCTGCGAGCAGGAATAGCGGTACTAATTGCCGGTCTGGAAATACCGGAAAGCATACCCAGCTCTCGTCTTGCAAGCGCCACTAAAGCGCCGGTATTCCCCGCACTGACACCCGCTAATGCATCGCCTTGCGAAAGGCTCTGCAGCATTCGCGCCATACTTGTGGAATGACCACGACGAAGCGCCCATGACGCAGTAGCCTCCGGGGAGACACTATCTGGCGCATCCGCTACCACCAAACGTGACGTTGCCGCAGCCAGGGGCTGCGGCAAGCGCGAAAGCTCAGCATCAATCTGCTGATGCGGACCAAACAGGGTTAGCTCTAGATCAAGGCGCTCAATGACCGCCCTTGCGGAGCCTTCGACAATGGCACGGGGGCCTTGGTCACCCCCCATTACATCAATCGCTAGGCGCACGCAGCACCCACCCTGTTTTGCCGCTCATAAAAGCGTTAAGGCTTAAACCTCAACGACCTTACGACCACGGTAGAAACCGTCTGGAGAAACGTGGTGACGCAGGTGAGTTGTGCCCGTTTCTTTGTCCTGGGACAGGGTCGGTGCGCTCAGCGCATCGTGGCTACGACGCATGCCGCGCTTGGAACGAGTTTTACGGTTCTGTTGAACTGCCATGGGTGTTTACTCCAAGGTATGTAGGGTAAGTAGTGCTTACTTTTTGCCTTTCAAGGCGCCGCTGTTTTTCAAAGCGTTGAGCACCGCGAAAGGGTTCTTGGCTGAAGCGGATTCCTCCGCTGCGCCTTCGGTCTTGCTGACCAGCTGATCCGCCGAGACGTGGCATTCAGCCTCATCGTGATAGACCACCTGTGGCAGGCTGAGGATAAGCTCATCCTCGACTACCGTCAGCAAGTCCAGCTGTTCATTTTCCACCAGTACAGGTTCATGACTGGCAGGCAGCTCGGCAGCCAAGGCTTCGTCAGTGATCATTCCAAGCAGGAAGTCACTGGACACGTCTTGGCTAAGCGGCTCTAGGCAGCGGCGACAGGGCAGTGCCAGCGTCGCTTGCAATTGGCCACGAATTTCACGACGACCTTGGGCATCAACGCCAAACTCAAGCACGACATGACAGTCGCCGGTTTGGTCTCCTGCTTCTTCAGCAAGACGTGGCAGCTTATCAAGCGCCACTAGGCCTTCTAGTCTTTCGCGGCGGGCTGCGAGCTTATAAGGCTCAACCCGACTGGGGAGTTGTGAGGTCAACATAGGCGCGCAATGATAGGCACTCGCCCCGCTGGTGTCAAAGCCGCCAAGACATTTCTTACTAGTTTCTCTCCCAAATCAGGCCAAATAGGCATGCTGTTTGGGTTTCGTTACACTCACACTACCATGCAGGAAAGCCAACACACTGCCTTACAAGGAGTCTAAAGTGCCACAAATGGATAACGCCCCTTTGGTCCTGGCATCTAGCTCACGCTTCCGCCAAGCGCTGCTAGATCGGCTACAACTGCCCTACCAGTGCTATTCGCCAGACATTGATGAAACCCCTTACCCGGGCGAGTCACCCCAGGCGCTCGTGCACCGCCTTGCCTTAAGCAAAGCCAACGCTGTGGCTGATCGATTCCCTAATCACTGCATTATTGGCTCTGACCAAATAGCCCTGTTTGAAGGGGACATCCTTGGCAAACCGCATACAAGTGAGCGCGCCTGCGCTAATTTGGCGCGTTTTTCGGGCCAGCGAGTGACTTTTTTAACCGGCTTGGCGTTGCTGGATACTCGCCACCAGCGTCATCAAGTTCACATTGAGCCTTTTGACGTTGTATTCCGCTCACTCAGCCAACAAGAAATTGAGCGCTACGTTTCTCTAGAGCAGCCACTGGATAGCGCTGGCAGCTTCCGCATGGAGGGGCTGGGCATTGCACTCTTTGAAAAGCTAGAGGGCCGCGACCCCAACGCGCTAATCGGACTGCCGCTCATTGCACTATGCAGCATGCTTCGCCAGGCGGGCATGAACCCGCTTGGCGACGATTAATGGGGAAACCCAAAACAGCGCATTACTACACCTAAAGGCTAGGGCGACTCAAAGCGCAGTGGAGAGCTAGATGATGATACGCCAAGCACTTCTGCTGCCGCTTGCGTGAAGCGACGCGTCAACCGCTCAAAGGGATCTAGACGCGGCGTGTAGTCTTCCCAGTGAGTCCCACCCACTTCGGCACGCGCCAGCTGTTCCAGACTAGCCAGCTCATCCACCAACCCCAGCGCCAGCGCCTGCTCACCACTCCAAACCAGCCCTGAAAACACCTCAGGGCTATCTGTTAACCGCTCACCGCGACCAGCACGCACATCATTAACAAACTGCTCATGGGTTTGGTTAAGCACACTCTGCCAGAACACTTCTACGTCCTCACCCAGGGGCTGAAAGGGGTCCAAAAACGCTTTATTGTCACCCGCTGTGACTACCCGCCGCTCAATGCCCAGCTTATCTATTGCCTCCTGGAAACCAAAACCCGCATATATAACACCGATGGAGCCCACCAAACTTGCGGGTGAAGCCATAATGTCGTTAGCGGCAGAGGCAATGTAATAGGCGCCGCTGGCACCCACATCTTCAATCAGCGCATAGATGGGCTTATCGCCCTGCTCACGTAGCCGCATTATTTCTGCGTAAATACGCTGAGACTGGACAGGACTGCCGCCTGGGCTATCGATATGCAGCACTACCGCTGCGGCATTATCAGCCGACCAGGCACGGTTTAGCCCACGAATAATACGCTCTGCGTTAGCTGGCGCATCACTGGCAATGACTCCACGCACTTCTACCAGCGCCAGATGAGCCTGCGCTGGCGTGGAGGCCGTGGGTTCCCCCCACCACACGCGATAAACCGTAGTCGTTAACGAGACAAGCACAATGGTCAAAAACAATAAACGGAAAAACAGCTTCCAACGACGCGTTCGGCGCTGCTCGGTTAAAACGCCACCAACCCACCGATCCATCATTTCCAACTGCGCCAACCGCTGGCGCTCGCGCAGGGTTTCGGCGTCATCACTGGCATCGCCTGCTAACGCCGCCTTCCCTTTGGCAGACCTTGAGACGTCAGGGCCTTGGGTCCATCGATCTTCTACCGCCTCGTTAGGCTGCTCTTCTACCGCCTGCGGCTGCTCACCATCGCTGCCGCGCTTTTGATCATCGCTCATAAACTGCCCTTAACTGTGCCGGAGTGAGGTTAGCCGTATAGCCAATCAAAAAGCTCACTAATATTATGCGCCACCCAGCGAGGCTGACTTAGCGCTAAGCGAGACGGCGTATGAACACCATAGGTCACCGCTACGCGGTCCATACCAATGGCTCTGGCCATTTCCATGTCGTATTCGGTGTCCCCAACCATCACCGCACGCTCAACAGGAATAGCGAGTTCCTCCAACAACTCGCTAAGCATTTGCGGATGAGGTTTCGAGCGCGTTTCATCTGCCGTTCGGCTAGCGTCAAACCATCCACCACTGCCCGTTTCGGCAAACACACGATCAAGACCGCGACGACTTTTTCCTGTCGCCACCGCTAGCCGCTGCTGCTCGCGCTGCCGCAAACGCGCTATCTGAGCGTCCACGCCTTCAAAAAACGGCATTGGGGTGGTATCGGAGTGAACAAAATGGTGGGCATAGCGCTGCCGCAGCAGCTCTGCCTGCACTGGCCCGATTCCCGGGCAAAGCTTATTGATCGCCTCGGGTAGCCCCAGGCCAATAATATCCTCAATAGCGCTAACGCTCAGTGCATCCCACTCCGCATCCACAGCTGCCGCCTGCATGCAGGCAACAATTTTAGGCACCGAATTCATCAGGGTGCCATCCCAGTCAAAAATAATCAGTTCGTAACGCATACGGGTTCCTTATCGCCGAGCCCGCTGCAGCGCTGCTTCCAACGCTTCTGGCAGGGGCGCCTTCACCGTCACAGGCCGACCATTGCCCGGCTCAGGAAACGTTAAAGCACGTGCGTGTAAAAACAGCCGATCCACTTTCAATTGCTGAGTCATATGCACACTTTCACGGGTCGAATATTTGTCGTCGCCCAGCAGCGCATGCCCCGCATGGGCGGCATGCACGCGAATCTGGTGCGTACGCCCCGTCACGGGTTCAGCTTCAACAAGGGTGGCTTTCTCGAATGTCTCGACGACTGAGAACAGGGTGCGCGACACTTTGCCGTTGGGATCAACTCGCACCCGACGCTCGCCGTTTCCGGCATCAAAACGGTCTAATCGAGCGCCTACATACGTTTTCCGCGCTGGCCACCGGCCATTGACCAACGCCAGGTAGCGCTTGTCCATTGCATGCTTCTTCAAAGACTCATTCAGGGTTACCAGCGCATCGCGGGATTTCGCCAGCAGCAGACAGCCGGACGTATCACGGTCTAATCGGTGCACAAGCTCTAAGAAGGTAAGATCGTCTCGGACTTGCCTAAGCGCTTCGATTAAGCCAATTTTTACGCCGCTGCCACCGTGAACCGCCAACCCAGAAGGCTTATTAAGCACCATCCAATCGGGGCCTTCCATAATCACGCTACCAATCAGCAGGTCGCGCAAATTATCACTCACCTCTTTTACCGCCTCTCGCGGGGCTAGGCGCAGCGGCGGTACGCGCACCAAATCTCCTGCCTGCAGCCGGTAATCGACTTTAACGCGTTTTTTATTAACCCTTACCTCACCTTTACGTACGATGCGATAGATCAACGCACGTGGCGCTCCTTTTAGCCGGGTCATCAAAAAATTATCAATTCGCTGACCCGCCTGCTCCGGGGCGATATCCACCCACTGTACTTCGCGCCCTTCGGCCATTGCCGCGCACTCCTGGTATGATTTTCTAACGTCAGGCTAAAAACGGCATTCTAACGTAGACCAATGGGCATTGCGTCAATTGCTGGTAGTTGTCTTTACTGTTATATTCCAAAACGCTCATCGGTTTAGCGTGGATAACGTGTAGATAACCGTTTTATTACACGTTAGCTTCCACGGTTAAGCCAAGCACCTGCCCGACTAACACGCAGGTCAGAGCATGGGGTGATAGGTTAGTGTACGCATTACCCACCCCCCAACGTATTAAAAGCACGTACTGAAATAACGTATTGAGAAAACAGTCACTCTGCCGCTCGTAATTTCTGCGTCAGATACGCTAAAGCCTCGCCCGTAATGGCAGGCTTGTTTAAAAACGTCACGCTCCTAGTAGCTTCCCTGCACGTCATAAAAGGGGGCTTCTCGGAGCGCAATGATCAACGCTGTGCTGATGGCCGGCGTTGGCGAATCGATGAATGCCAGGTGTTGGCGGTGTCAGCAGGGCCGGATGGACGTGACAGCCACCGAAACATGTCTTGCCTCCGCCACGTACTCAACGCCCTTTCAGCCGGGTCGGCAATGATGCCTTCCCGGCTTAATGCGTCAGCATAGCAATGCGCCGAGCACAAGCACGCAGCACCCAGCGATTCGTCTACGCCACGCTTAGACGGCTCGTCGGCACGCAACGCTATGCGAGACACTATGAAACGGATGCTGATTAACGCAACCCAGCCAGAAGAGCTGCGGGTTGCGCTGGTAGATGGACAACGCCTTTACGACCTGGATATCGAATCAGGCGCTCGGGAACAGAAAAAAGCCAACATATATCGTGGCAAAATCACCCGTGTCGAACCCTCCCTTGAAGCCGCGTTTGTAGATTTTGGCGCCGAGCGCCACGGCTTTTTGCCGTTAAAAGAGATCTCCCGCGAGTACTTTATTAAAGATGTCTCTGGCCGCCCCAGCATTAAAGAAGTGCTTAAAGAGGGCCAGGAAGTCATCGTTCAGGTGGACAAAGAGGAGCGCGGCAACAAAGGCGCCGCTCTGACAACGTTCATCAGCTTAGCGGGTCGTTTTTTAGTACTGATGCCTAATAACCCACGTGCGGGGGGGATTTCTCGCCGCATTGAGGGTGATGACCGCAGCCAGCTAAAAGACGCCATGGGCCAGCTCACTGTGCCCGACAAGATGGGTCTGATCGTGCGCACCGCTGGCATTGGCCGCAGCTCAGAAGAGCTGCAGTGGGACCTGGACTACCTAGTGCAGGTTTGGGAGTCCATCACCACTGAAGCGGGCAAACGCTCAGCGCCTTTCCTGATTTACCGTGAATCCAATGTCATTATTCGCGCCATGCGCGACTATCTTCGCCAAGATATTGGTGAAGTACTCATCGATAGCCCTGAAATTCACGAGGAAGCCCTGGGCTTTATCCGTCAGGTAATGCCCTCTTATCAGCAGAAAATCAAACTATACGTAGATGAAGTTCCGCTGTTTTCACGCTTCCAGATTGAGTCGCAGATAGAAACCGCCTACCAGCGGGAAGTTAAACTGCCCTCTGGTGGTTCTATCGTTATCGACCACACTGAAGCGCTGGTCTCCATCGATATCAACTCCGCTCGCGCCACCCGCGGTAGCGATATCGAAGAAACCGCCTTACAAACCAACTCCGAAGCCGCTGACGAGATCGCCCGCCAGCTGCGTTTGCGGGATATTGGCGGCCTTGTCGTTATCGACTTTATCGACATGGGCCCTGCGCGCAACCAGCGGGAAGTGGAAAACCGCATGCGCGACGCGCTGAAACTGGACCGAGCACGGGTGCAGATTGGCCGCATTTCGCGCTTTGGCCTAATGGAAATGTCGCGCCAGCGGTTGCGCCCCTCCTTAGGCGAAACCAGCGGCGTGGTTTGCCCGCGCTGTAACGGTCAAGGCACGATACGCGACGTTCGCTCTCTGTCACTCTCTATCATGCGCCTGATTGAAGAAGAAGCCATGAAAGAGCGCAGCGCACAGATCCGCGCCATTTTGCCGGTACCAGTGGCCACCTACCTGCTCAACGAAAAACGCAGCGTGCTGGCTGATATCGAGTCCCGCCAGGGTGTGCGCGTAGTGCTACTACCGAATCCTGACATGGACACGCCCCATTACGATGTTCAGCGGTTCCGCGATGACCATCTCGATGAAGACGACAGCCAGGCGCTTTCCAGCTTTGAAATTTCCACCGACACTGACGTTGGCAAAGAGCCCGACCCAAGCTTCACGCCACCCACCCAGCGTGCTGAAGCAGCCGTAAAGAGTGTCACGCATAACGCCCCTGCACCTGTTTCGCTACAGACAGAAGAAGCGCCTGCAAAAGTAACGGCAGCAGCGACACCCACGCCAGCCCCCGCCGCCGATGAGCAGCCCAGCGTGATTGGCCGTTTCATTCGTGGTTTCGCCAAGCTGTTGGGTGGTGAAGACAGTAGCACTCAACAACCGGCTGCTGAGGCACCCGCCCCGCGGAAGTCGGCTGAGCGGAGCGCGCCCAAAAGCACCCGCAGCACCGATAATAAGCCCAGGCAAACCCGCGAAAGCAGCGAGAGCGCCGGGAAGAGCGAGCAGCGCAGCAACACTCAGTCCCGTAGCACCCCTGCTGGCGATGATGCTAACGACAAGCGTAGCGGCCCTAACCGTACGCGTAATCGTCGCCGTCATCCGCAGAACGAAGACAGCAAGCCTCAAGACAGTAGCAATAAGAGCAGTCGCCAAAGCGCAAAAGAGCCTTCAGGCAATAGCACTGACGCCCCGCATGAGGCAGCGTCCGCTCAGCCTGAGAGTCGTCGTGACACTCAGCGCGACCAAGCAAGAGAGCAAAAATCCCGCGACAGCAAGCCACGGGATAGCAAGCCGCGTGATGAAAAAGCCAAGAGCGATGAACCACGCAACGCTGCCGACGGCGAGGAAAAGCAAGAGAGCAAGCAGCCACCTGCCCCGCAGGATGATGGCACGCCAAAGCGCACACGCAACAACCCGCGCAACCGCTCACGCAAGCAGGCCATCAACCCGCAGTCTGAAGCCGAGCAGCAAAAGCTCCAGGCTGAGGCCGCACTTAAAGCAGTGGCCACAGTAGAGGGCACAACCCAAGCCGTGCCAAGCACGGAGAGCCAGCCAACGGCCTCTGCAACACAAGAGACGTCTCCAGCAGCGCCCGTTGACTCAACAAGCAGCCAAGCCGCTCAAGCGTCTGATGTCGAAAACGGCGAAGAGACAACAGCAGAGCAGCCTGCGAAGCCAGCCGAAAAGGCCCGCAAAGCAACGCATCAGCGTCGTAAGCCGCAGGCAGAGCAGCCTGCACAAGAGACTGCAGCAGGTGATGAGAGCCAACCTATCGCCAATGAATCTGCCAGCGATACGGCCAAAGCTGAGCTTGAGGAGACACCCAAGCCTGCGGCTTCTCAAGAAGCAGAAGAGTCTCAGCCAGCCGAGGCACCTGAGCAGCCTAAAACAGCGCCAGTGGCCGACAGCGAACCGAAGCCTGCCGAAGCGGCACAGGAACCTGAGCCTACCGACACCCAGCAGAATGAAGCAGCGGCTGAGGATGTTAAAGCCTCTGAAACAGGATCAGAAGAGCGCGCGACCGAAACGGCAGCTATCGCCGAGCCGGTAGCTGATGAGGCGAAGGCCAACGAGGCGAATGCTGATAAAGTTGCAGCAACTCAAGCCAGCGCTCCAACGACTACGCCGGTAGAAAATGCAGCCGCCGCTGAAGCGTCAGTGCCAGAAAAATCAGCGCCTGTGGCTTCACCGCAAAGCGACACCCCGCAGCCTGAAGAGGCGCCCGTGGCAGAGCAGAAAGAAACTGAGGATGCGTCAACGGCCGCTAAGGAAGAAACACCGAAGCCAAGCCGTCGGCGCCGTAGTCGCGCGCACAACGACCCGCGTGAGCTACGTAAGCAGCAAGCGCAAAACGCTGCTCAAGAGTAAGCCTTAGCGCCATAAAAAACCCCGCCTCGGCGGGGTTTTTTATGGCTGGCGTTTTGGCTATACAGTTCTAGGCTCGGGTTCAAGCTCTACGCCAAAACGTGCGCTTACCTCATTAACAATTCGCTCGGCAAACTGCAATAAGCCAACGCGGTCGCCTCCGCCAAGATGTACCAACACCAAGGCCTGGTGAGCATGCACACCAAAGCTCCCCTCACACATCCCCTTTAAGCCGCACTGATCTATTAACCACCCCGCTGCCAGTTTAATCTGCCCATCTGGTTGGGGAAAATGTGGCATAGCAGGGTTCTGTTGAAGTAACTGCTCAGCATGAGACAGGCTAACGAGCGGGTTTTTAAAAAAACTACCCGCGTTAGCCAGTACCTCGGGATCAGGTAACTTTGCTTGACGCACGGCACACACTGCTTCGGCAATCGCCAAAGGGGTGGGCTGCGAATGCAAACGTGATGCCAAGTCTCCGTAGTGCAGTTTCGGGTTAGGCTGCCTTGAAAGACGCAGCGCCAGCTGAGTAATCACAACGCTGCCCGCCAACGCATTTTTGAAGAGGCTATCGCGGTAGCCAAACTGGCACTCGGCAGCACTCAGCCAGCGCACATTACCCGACGCAACGTCGACAATTTGCACACCCTGCAGCACATCTTTTAGCTCAACGCCATAAGCCCCAATGTTCTGCACCGGCGCCGCGCCGCAACGTCCGGGAATAAGCGCAAGGTTTTCAGTTCCCCACAACCCCCGCGCCGCTAACGCCATCACCAATGAATGCCAGTTGACGCCTGCACCCACATAGGCCACCACCTCATCATCACCCTGGGTTTCAAGCCACCATTGATGAAGCGAGGGGCGAACCACAATACCGTTCAATTGAGGCGGCAGCAGTACGTTACTGCCGCCGCCCAGTAGGGTGACAGGCCACTGCTGCAAAGCGGCTTGGCGAAGCACCGCCTGCAAAGCGCATAGCGTATGAGGCGCTGCAAACCGCTCGGCATAACACGGCAGACGCAGCGTATTAGCAGCGGTCAAATCAACATGCGCTTGAATAGTTAGCATGCCTTAACGTTTACCCGTTAACTCGGCAATAAGCCCAGCTGAAGCAGTTTCGATCATATTAAGAACGCTTTCGAAGCCCTCATCCCCCCCATAGTAAGGGTCTGGCACTTCCGCATCAGGGGTGCCCGCAAAAGCTAAAAACAGCCCCACATGCGCACGACTCTCCGCAGGCTTAAGCGCTCGCATTGCCTGTAAGTTGGCATGATCCATCGCCAGCACATAATCGAACGCTAGGAAATCGCTGGCACTTAGCTGACGCCCACGCAGATGGCTAATATCCACACCACGACGCTTTGCCGCCAGCTGGGCCCGCTCGTCTGGTGCTTTACCGACATGCCAATCACCCACCCCACAAGAGTCAACGTCGATTTGCCCTCTTAGCCCTGCTTCATCCACCGCGTGCTGAAACACACCTTCGGCCGTGGGTGAACGGCAAATATTACCTAAGCAAACAAACAGTACACGCTTCATAACTCACCTTCGCTTGGCTGCGCTAATATTGCTCTCACCCTATCAAGGTCTTCAGCGGTGTCGACGCCCGGCGGGTTCACCGTGCTGGCTAGCGCTACTTGGATAGCATAGCCATGCTGCAATGCCCGCAGCTGCTCTAACTGTTCAAGCTGCTCCAAGCCAGAGGGAGAAAGTTCACGGTAGGCGGATAAGAACCCCACACGGTAAGCATAAATCCCGATATGACGCAGCCAGGCATCGGTGGCAAGCAGCGCAGGCTGCGCTTGAAAGTGCTCACGATCCCACGGAATAGGAGCGCGGGAAAAATAGAGTGCCCGCCCAGCTAGCGAGCGAACCACTTTCACAACATTGGGGTTAAACAGAGTTTCTACATCGCTAATCGACTCAGCAAGCGTCGCGATGGCTGCTTCAGGGTCATCAGCTAAACGTTGCGCCACTTGGTTGATTAGCATAGGAGGAATCAGCGGCTCATCGCCCTGAACATTCACCACCAGTTCCTCTTCACCGAGGGCTAACTGCTCGGCAACTTCTGCCAGACGATCTGTGCCTGACGGGTGGTCAGCCCGGGTCATCACTACCTCTGCGCCATAAGGCAGCATGGCATCCCGAATACGCGCATCATCGGTAGCAACTACCACGCGGCTAGCCTGGCTTTGGCAGGCGCGTCGCCAAACATGGGCGACCATGGGTTCACCGGCGATATCCAGTAGCGGCTTACCAGGCAAGCGAGTGGAGCCATATCGGGCGGGCACAACAGCAATGAAACCTGGTTCAGCGGCTGACATTAGGCTTCCCCTGTTCGACCTGGAGACGTATGCAGTTTTTCATCGGCATCCATCACCCGTGCCTCCTCGGGCAGCATCACCGGGATCCCCTCGCTAATGGGATAGGCAAGGCCATCGTAATAGCAGCACAGCTCTTGAGCTTCACGGTCATACTTAAGCTTGCCGTTACACAACGGGCAAACTAGCATTGCCAGTAGTTCTTTATCCATTGGTGCATCCCCTTTCAATAAGCGCTGACAGCTTCGCTGCCAGCCAGTGTTCAAACGATGGCGGAAGTACCGCTTCCACCTCTAACACCCAGCTATCGGGTGGCGCTATATCTTTGCATTTCACCGCATCTTTAGCGGTCATCACCACAGGGCGCTGATCACCAAACTGTAGCGCCTCTGAATTAAATTGCTGATGGTCCGCTAACGGATGCATCTCCCCTTCTACACCCAAGCTATGCAGGGTATTGAAAAATCGTTCTGGATGACCAATTCCCGCGACGGCATGCACTGGCAGGCTAAAAGGGAGCGGTGCCAGCTCGCGGTGCTGACCGTCACTCAAGCGTCGCCAGCGCTGGGGGGCCAACTGCATAGGGGTTGGGGATATCGGCAGCGGTTTAACTAACGCGCCATTAACAATCACTGCATCTACATGGGCTAACCGGCTCGGGGCTTCCCGAAGAGGCCCTGCCGGAAGACAGCGTCCATTCCCAAGACCCCGAGCGCCATCCACAACGACAAGCTCAATATCTCGGCCTAGCGCCAAATGCTGCAGGCCATCGTCACTGAGCAGAATGTCGCACCCCATCTCCACTAACGCTTGGCCACCCCGAGCGCGCAGAGGGTCGGCCACCACGGGTAAGCCCGTTTGCTGAGCAAGCATAAGTGGCTCATCGCCACTTTGGGATGGCGCCGTCTCAGGGGTTACGAATAGCGGATAAGCCTCCGCCTTGCCCCCATACCCCCGGGTAACAATACCCGGTGACCAGCCCCGGTTAACCAGCCAGCGCGCAAGCCACGACACCAACGGGGATTTTCCTGTACCACCTAAGGTGATGTTGCCCACCACAATCACCGGTACCGGCGCATGCCAAACCGGCTTCTTTCCGTCGCGATAGCTCGCTTCACGACGCGCCATAAGGTAACGGTATAAACCGCCCAGCGGATAGAGCGGCGTCAGCCATGGGCTAGCCCCATAAGCCGCCTTTAGCCAACGCTGCTCCAGGCTCATTCACTCTCCTGAAACTGCAGCTGATGCAGCGCTGAGTATGCACCACCGGCTTCCAAAAGCGCCTGATGCGAGCCCTGTTCAATAATCCGCCCTTGATCCATTACCAGAATGCGGTCAGCACGCTCGATAGTAGAGAGACGGTGGGCGATGACCAGCGTGGTGCGGCCTTCACATACTCGCTCAAGAGCTTTCTGAATATAACGCTCTGACTCGGTATCCAAAGCGGAAGTGGCTTCGTCCAAAATCAGGATAGGCGCGTCTTTAAAAATCGCCCGGGCAATCGCTAAGCGCTGGCGCTGCCCACCTGAAAGCATGACGCCGTTCTCCCCTACTACGGTAGCGTACCCCTCGGGCAGCTTCTCAATAAACTCGCTGGCATAGGCTGCTTGCGCAGCGGCTTCTACGGCAGCAGGGTCTGGGTTGGTAACGCCGTAAGCAATGTTATCGGCAATAGTGGCGTTAAACAGGGTTACCTGCTGAGACACTAGGCCGATCTGCTGTCTTAGCGGCCCAAGAGCATATTCATTGGCATCAATGCCATCGATCAAAATTCGCCCTTCGCTTGGACGATAAAACCGCGGTAGCAAGCTGACCAGCGTTGACTTCCCGCTGCCAGAGCGCCCCACTATCGCCACCAGCTCACCGGGGGCTATGTTAAGAGTAATGCCATGGAGCACATTGGGCTGGTCGTCCGCGTAGCGAAAGCTGATGTTATCAATCACTACCTCACCGTTTAACCGCTGAGGAATCTTCTTGCCCTCATCTTGCTCAGTGGATAAATCCAGCAAGCCAAATAGCTCAGAGGCGGCGGCAATGCCTTTTTGGATTTCGCTATTAACTTCGGTGAGCTGACGCACCGGCTTGATCATCAGCGCCGCAGCGGTAATAAACGCCACAAACTCGCCGGGTGTCATGTCAGCCATCAGGGCTGGGGACATCGCCATCCACACCAGCAGCGCCATGGAAACAGCCACCAGCATCAAGATAACGGGCGAGCTCACCGCGCGGGTCATTGCCTCCTTCATACTCTGACGGCGGTTCTCTTCACTCACCCTTTCAAAACGCTGTTTTTCATAAGGCTCGGCGCCGTGAGTGCGCACCACGCGATAGCCTGAGAGCGCCTCAGACGCCACGTGGGTAACATCGCCCATGGAGTGCTGGATGCGCTTAGAAATGCGTCTAAACCGCTTACTCACGTAGCTGACGACTGCGGCAATAAGGGGGGTTACTGCCAAAAACAGCAGCGTCAGCATCCAGTTTGTCCAAAACAAATAGCCAATCAGGCCTACCACGAACAACCCTTCGCGAAGAATAATCGTAACGGCATTGGTGGCAGCACCCGCCACTTGCTCTACATGATAGGTAACACGAGAGACCAGATGACCACTCGAGTGGTGATCAAAAAAGCGTCCAGGCAAGTGCAGTAAGTGGTTAAACACGTTGCAGCGCAACGTATGAATCACGTAGCGCCCCACATACGCCATAAAGTAAGTGCTTAAAAAAGTGCCTAACCCGCGGGAGGCAAACATCAGAATGACAAACAGCGGTAAGAAAAGCCTGAAGGCTGCATCAGGGTGCTGAATACCGTCGATTAACCGTTTCATCATCTCTGCTAGTGCAGTACTTGAAGCGGCATAAATCACAAAGCCTACGATCGCCAGCGCAAATGCACGCCAATGCGGTTTAACGTAGCCTAATAACCGTTTATAGAGAATCCAACCTGAATCAGTCACACGCGCTCCCGGCAATAGTGTGCAGTGCGCAGAATTCTACCTTATGGCGAGGCGCATCAACACCGCTTACGACCTCCGTGCAGCTTTCGCCAAGGAATAACCTCTACAGGCTGGTTAGCCTGCAGCGTAAAGCGAAGCGCTCCATCATGAGCGGTACTCCACATACAGCTCTCTTGGTCACGAAACCGGCGTACCACGTCATCCACAGGGTGATTAAAGGCATTATCTCGCCCAGCACTAAAAATCACATTGAGGGGGCGACTCATGCGCACAAACTGCACGCCTGAGCTTGTATGACTACCATGGTGCCCTGCGACTAATACACTGATGGGCGGCGTCAGATCAGCCACGAAGCGCCTTTCGATATCACGCCCAACATCCCCGGTGATCAGCAAACGCTGCTCACCTACGCTTACTTCCAGCACACAGGAACGATCATTCGCCGATAGCGTATTTTCACCCGCCGGGGGCCAAAGCACGCGATACTCAATGCCGTCGTACTGCCACTGCTGCCCACGCTCGCAGGCTGTCGCCTCAACCGGCAGCGATTCCCCCGAGGGCGCCAACCACTGGTTAACCTGATGATCGTCTAGCAGGCTTTTTACCCCACCCGCATGATCCATATCGGCATGACTGACCATGACTTGATTAAACTGCTGCCCTGCTGGCCAGAGCGTTTGCAACGGCATAAAGCCGCTACGAAAGCGTGGGCCTGTGTCGTAAAGCATGCGATGCGTGGCGCTACGCAATTCAATTAACTGCCCTTGGCCCACATCATATACCGTCACGCGAAGCTCCCCTGAGGGCAGCGTTTGTTCCAGCGGGGCCCAAGGTAGTAAGCCAGTGAGCAACGTCGCGCTAAAGCGTAGCCAGCGCGGTATGCCCGGCAAGCCCCAGCATAGGGCGAACAGCAGCAACGCCCCCGCAAGCGGATAAACAAGTGCAGGCGCAGGCTCCCACAGCGGCGCATATCGAACGGCTATGACTAACAGCTGATGAAACACGGCGAGCGCTTGCTCAAACCCCCACCACATTAACTGTCCAACACCCGGCAACGGAGCAAGCAGCCACCCTAACAGCGCACTGGGCACCATAACGGAACTCACCCAAGGCACGGCAACCAGGTTGATGAGCGGGGCAGCAGGCGCCACACGCCCAAAGGCCAGCAACACTGCTGCGGCCATTAACGGTGCCAACAATAATTGTGAGCGCAGTAAAGCCCAGCACCACCCTTTTATCCCGCTGGGTCGCTGCCTCCCCTGCCAGATGATGATTAGCCAGCCCACGGCAATAAAGGAAAGCCAAAGCCCAGGACGCCAGAACGACAGCGGGTTCACCACCAAAATCAGCGCCAGCGCTAGCCACCACGCCTGCCAAGCGCCGGGAGAATGCCGACCGCTAAGTACCCACAGTCCCAAAAGCGTCATCACCATGGCGCGCGTTGCTGGCGGTGCCAGCCCAGCTAACGTGGCATACCCCACTGCCGCAGCCCCCGCCAGCCACCATGGCCAGGCACGCAGCCGCCAGTTAGTCGGTGACAGTAACCGCGCCGCCCAACGTGCTAACAGCAGCGTAAACGACGCGACTAAACCCACATGCAAACCAGAAATAACCACCAGATGCGTGGTACCCGTGGCGTTTAGAAGCGCCCAGTCATCTTGGGTCAATTGGCCGCTCTCGCCTAGGGTAAGCGCGGCTAGCCAGCGCTGGGTGCGAGCTTCAAGGGGCTGGCTAGCCAGCATAGCAAGCGCTTTTTGGCGCAGCCCAGGGGCCGCGGTAGCTAATCGTTGTGGAGCGGGGTCCTGACGCACATACCCCGTGGCATGGATACCTTCCCGCCATAGCCATCGTTCAAAATTAAACGTATCGGGATTGGCAAAACCGCGAGGTGGGCGTAGTCGTAGCGTCATTTGCCAACGCTCACCCGCTTGATAGGCATGCTCGCCGTAAGCACTGACGCGTACGCGGCGCAGTGAATCACAGTTTGGAAGGTTCACGGGTGCCCGACACTTCTCGACCGCTAGCCGCATACGTGACGAGCCTTCTTCGCGCTGAACGCTTAGTATGCGCGCCTGCAGGGTAACGTCTTCACCACTTAGACCTGGCGGCAAACGTCGCCCCCACTCTTGCTGCACGCTGACAAATGCAAAGCCGCCAATTAAAAGCCATATCAATAGCTTAGGGCGCCCTAACGTTAGCCACAGGAGACTCACCAAGATAATGCTGAGCCAGGGCAAAAAGTGCCCCTCTGCACCACTCCACCCTGCCAACAGTACGCCGATTAGGGTTGCCAATGCAGCGGGTACCGCAACGCCTAAACGCATCACCTCTCCTTGGTGTTAGATCATTAACGCCTATGGCATAGCCGAAGCACTTCGCTATATGGATAATAGGGCGCATCAATCGCAAGAGTATATGACATGCCGCGGCGTTTCCTGCAGCGCTACATGCCTAAACCAGACACGCTAAGACGCCAGCGTTCGTTACGTTTTATGGCGCCGCTCATTGCCGACCCTGGATTATGGCTTTTAACTCGACGAAGCGTTGCCAACGCCTTCAGCGTAGGGCTATTTTGCGCCATGCTACCTATCCCGTTTCAGATGGTGGTAGCTGCGTTGGGCGCACGCCTTAGTCGTTGCAACTTAGCGCTTTCTGTCGGTCTGGTATGGATTACCAATCCACTTACCATGCCGTTGATATTTTATTTTAACTACCGCGTGGGCACCTTTCTATTAGGCGCCCCGGTGCGAGAGGCCCCTTCACGCATTTCAACCCGTTGGATTGCCGAGCAAATGCACGACATCATGCCGCCCTTAATGGTGGGGTCATTGATGACGGCGGTGGTACTAGCGGTTGTCGCTAACGTTGGTATTCGCTTGATATGGCGCTGGCATGTGTCCCATAACTGGAAACGCCGCCGCCTGAAGAGGCGGCAGCGTAGAGCACAAATTGAATCAGAGTTTGACGAGTAGCGTAAAAACTCGCTGAGACGGCCTACGCAGTCACGTCAATTTGTTCCACTAACTGGCCCCCATCAAGCTTCAAAACGCGGTCTTGATGGGCCGCAAGCGCTACATCGTGGGTCACAATCACAAAGGCGCAGGCGCTCTCTTTAGCCAGTTGATCCATCAGCGCTAAAATCGTGCTCGCCGTGGTTTGATCCAAGTTGCCGGTGGGTTCATCCATTAATACAAGGCTTGGGTCGGTTACCAAGGCCCGAGCAATGGCAACACGCTGGCGCTCGCCTCCAGAAAGCTCGCCAGGTTTATGATCAGCCCTCGCCTTCATGCCCACCCGCTCCAGCAACTGCATGGCCCGCTGCTCCGCCACCTTCTTGGGCTGACCGCGAATGATCAGCGGCAACGCAGCGTTCTCCACCGCGCTAAACTCAGCTAGCAGGTGGTGGAACTGGTAAACGAAGCCAATATAGCGGTTACGGAACTTGCCCAATGCCGCTTCATTAAGACCTGATAGCGGCTCCCCGGCAATCACCACGCTACCGCCACTTGGCCGATCAAGGCCGCCGAGCAAATTGAGCAGCGTTGTCTTACCTGAGCCCGAACTACCCACAATGGCAACGCGCTCGCCAGCGCGCACCTGTAAATCAAGCTGGTCAAGCACGGTAAGGTCTTGTGGGCCTTCACTGTAGACTCGCGTCAAGCCTTGGCACTGCAACATAATTGCCCCTGGCTGCGGTATCGATGAGGTCATTAAATCATCCTTATTCATAGCGCAATACGTCCGCAGGCTGAACACGCGCCGCCCGCCAGGCAGGGTACAGCGTCGAGAGGAACGTAAGCCCGAAAGCAGCCACTACGATATCCCTTACATCTGCCCAGTGTAAGCGGGAAGGCAGGTCGCTAATAAAGTAAACGCCAGCATCCAGGAATTGAATACCCAGCACACCCTCAAACCAGCCGATCAAGTCAGAGATCGTTAGAGCCAATAAAATCCCGACCCCGACGCCCACCGCAATACCAATCAAACCAATTGCCAAGCCTTGAACAATGAAAATACCCATGATCGAACGCGGCGTCGCCCCGATGGTGCGCAAAATGGCAATGTCAGCGCGCTTGTCGGTCACCACCATGACCAGTGTTGATACAATGTTAAACGCAGCAACAGCGATAATAACGGTGAGCAGCAGCGCAATCATGCGCTTCTCCATTTGGATCGCCTGGAAAAGGCTGCCATGGGAAAATGTCCAGTCAGTACCGCGATACCCGGATCCTAGTTCGTTCACAATCGCTTGGGTTTCACTACCGGCAAGGAAAAGATCGTCAAGTTCGAGACGCAGCCCCCCAACGGCATCACCCAACCGCGCCAGCGTTTGCATATCATAAATATTGGCGTAGGCCAGGTTGGCATCTAAATCGGCACCCACGCTAAAAATCCCGCTTACCGTAAAGCGCTTTAAGCGCGGAAACACACCCGCCGGCGTAATTGAGGCTTCGGGCACTAACAGCGTGACCCGGTCGCCCACGCCAACGCCTAGACGACGCGCCAGCATTGAACCCAGCACTACGTTCCACTCCCCAGGCACTAAGTCGGCTAACTCGCCCTGGCGCATATGTTTGCCAATAATAGACACTTGCCCTTCCCAATCAGGGTGGATGCCGTTCACCATGGCCCCCTGATTACGCCCGCCAGCGGAGAACATACCCTGCTGTTCAATAAAAGGGGCCGCGCCGATTACCCGCTCACGCTCAACTAGCTGTTCAGCAAGTGCCTCCCACTCCACCAACCCTTCCTGCGCCTCAATTTTGGTGTGGGGCACCATACCCAAAATGCGGGTTCGCAGCTCATGATCAAAGCCATTCATTACCGACAGCACTAAAATCAGTACTGCCACACCGAGCATAAGGCCCAGCATTGAGGTTAAGGAGATAAACGAAATAAAGTGGTTCCGGCGTTTAGCGCGCACATAGCGCAGCCCCACCAGAAAAGGCAAACGATCAAGCATGGCAGTCTTCCTTAATAATAAGCGCCCATGGTACGGTTTTTTTAGCAGGGCTGCATGTGCAAACGCAGCCTTAGAGCGGTATCGAGCAAAGCCGTTCCCTATATCAAGGTAAGGCTTGCATGTTTCTGGGCAAGCCCCTACATTGCGCCGGTTCCTCTTGCCCCAAGGGTAAGTCTTTTTACTTCTATTAAGAGCATCTGTGACGTTGGCTACCAAGACGCATCGCCTGCTGCCGGAATGGCACCCCCAAGATGGCCTTCAGCTTACCTGGCCCCGCTCAGACGGTGATTGGGCGCCTTTATTATCGCGTATCGAAGCGACGCTTGAACGTATTGTTATTGCCACAGCACGCTACCAGCGCGTGCTGATCAGCCTCCCTGATGAGGCAACACGCGCGCGTCTAGCCGCGACGTTTGCCGCCTATGGTATTAGCAAACATCAGCTGCTACTGGTGGTTGCGCCCACCGACGATACATGGGCGCGAGACCACGGGCCGATTACCGTCATAGATGAAGACAATCAGCCGCTGCTGTTGGACTACACCTTTACCGGCTGGGGCGGAAAATTTCCCGCTGAGCACGACAATCAGTTGACCCTGTGGCTAGCGGATGCGGGCGTGTGGGCCTGCCCAGTCGCCTCTCGGGAGCTGGTTCTTGAAGGTGGCGGTATTGAAACGGACGGCGAAGGCACTCTACTAACCACCGAGGCCTGCCTGCTTAACCCCAATCGCAACCCAACGCACTCCCGCAGCGATATAGAAACAATGTTGGCCGAGGACTTTGGCGTTGACCGCGTTCTATGGCTGGCCAATGGGCACCTAGAAGGCGACGACACCGATAGCCACATTGATACCCTGGCGCGCTTTTGCAACCCTTCAACCATTGCGTACGTGACCTGCGATGACCCCAGCGATCCCCACCATGCCGCTCTTAAGGCGATGGAGCAGGAGCTTAAGGCATTTCGTCAACGCAACGGCGCGCCTTATAACCTTATCCCTTTACCCTGGCCGCAAGCATGTTTTGACCCGGATGATGGCCATCGTTTACCGGCGACCTACGCTAACTTTTTAATCATCAATCAGGCCGTTTTGGTACCTACTTACGGCGACCCCGCCGATATGGTCGCGCTACAGGCGCTAACCCAGGCATTCCCTGACCACACGCTGATACCCATTGAGTGCGCAAGCGTGATTCGTCAGCATGGCAGCCTGCACTGCTTAACCATGCAACTGCCGAAAGGCACCCTTACTCCAGTCACCCTTGAATCGTAAGGAGCTATTATGACGCATACGCTTATCGTGGGTGTCGTCCAACAGCCCGCGTGGCCTGATAAAGCACGCAGCCTTGCCACAAGCGAAGCGGGTATCCGCGACGCTGTTGCGCAAGGTGCCCAGTTAGTGCTGCTACAAGAGCTTCACGCTACCCACTATTTTTGCCAATACGAAGACCCAGCACTGTTTGACTTGGCCGAGCCGCTTGATGGGCCGACGGGTCAACGCTTAGCGGCGCTGGCGAAAGAGCTGGATATTGTGCTGGTGGGTTCGCTGTTTGAGCGTCGCGCACCTGGGCTATATCACAATACAGCAGTGGTCTACGATCGCGCCCAGGGGCGCGTTGGTCAGTATCGCAAGATGCATATACCCGATGACCCAGCATTTTATGAAAAATTCTACTTCACCCCAGGTGATGTAGACGACGTCCGGGGAGAGGGTTTCACCCCTATCGACACCTCGGTTGGCCGGTTGGGCGTTCTGGTGTGCTGGGACCAATGGTACCCGGAAGCCGCTCGTTTAATGGCACTAGCAGGTGCAGACCTGCTGCTCTATCCCACGGCTATTGGCTGGGACCCTAACGATGACGATGCAGAAAAAGCCCGCCAAAAAGACGCTTGGACCCTTATCCAGCGAGCACATGGCGTCGCTAACGGCTTGCCGGTATTGGTCGCTAACCGAGTAGGCTTTGAGGCTGATCAATCGGGTGTTGGTGACGGTATTGCGTTTTGGGGTGGCAGCTTTGTATGCGGCCCCCAAGGGGAGCTACTGGCCCACGCGGGCGAAGACACCCAACAGCTCGTGGTCGAGATTAATATGGCACGCAGCGAGCATACCCGTCGCATTTGGCCCTACCTGCGCGACCGCAGGATCGACGCTTACGGGGATTTAACCCGCCGCTACCGCGACTAGCACAGCGTTTTCCTAGGCTAAGAAAAACGCCTGCTCCATCTCTGGAGCAGGCGTTTTGTTTAGCTAACCCATTAGAAAGGTCAGCTTATTTCCAAAAATCACGAATCGAGGCAATCCCTTGGGCACCTACAGCGCGGGCGTGGTTAGCATCAAAGCGCGTCATGCCGCCCAGCGCAAACACCGGCATGCCCGCGCGCTCAACGAGCTGCTGGAAATCGTGCCAGCCGAGGGGCGCCACTTCAGGGTGCGAAGGCGTAGTGCGCAGCGGCGAAAGGGTTACGAAGTCGCAGCCTAGCACCGCCGCTTTAGAGAGCTGCGCCTGATCGTGGGTCGAGGCAGAGAGCCACTTGCTCTCGGCTATCGGTCGACGATCAATATTCATTAAACGCTCACTGGTCAAGTGAATGCCATCGGCGTCCACCTCATCAAGCAGCGCGGGGTCCGCATTAAGCACAAGACGAGCATCGTGCTGACGGCAAAGCGCTAAGGCACGTTCTGCCCGTGCAAGGTAAGCGGCTGTATCTAGCTCCTTGGCACGCAGCTGAACAAGGCGTATGCCATCTTCTCGTAGTGCCCGCTCTAGAAGGGCCTCAAAGCGCTCTTCATCTGCCTCTTCACCGGTAATTAAATAGTCAGTGGGCAGCATGACTGCCCGTAAAATCGGCAGATTAGCCGCAGGGAAGGGATAGTTTGCCAACTCCTCCATGGGTACCCAGCGCACCGCCTGACCTTCGCGCCCAAAGGGTTCGCCGGCAAACTCCTGAACTTGCCAAACATCCAGCAGGATATGCTTATCAGGGTACTCGTGGTGAATACGAATCAGCGGCCGAGCGCGTACAATTTCAACGCCTAGCTCTTCATGTAACTCACGCTTAAGCCCTTCCAGCCCAGTTTCATAGGGCGCCAGCTTGCCGCCGGGAAATTCCCACAGGCCGCCGTGATCGACGTTTGAAGGCCGACGCGCTATTAACACTTGCTTTTGATCGGCGCTAATCATTGCAGCCGCCGCGACATGAACTCGTCGTTTTACCATTACACTCATTACGTCTTATCCACTTTGTACGCGCCGCCCTCATTAAAGACGGCGCTTTATCACTGCATTAGCACCCTACTACTGAGGCTAGCTGCGGTAATCTGCGTTGATGGTCACATACTCATGAGAAAGATCCGAGGTCCATACAGTGGCACTCTCTGCTCCCCGCCCTAAGTTAATCCGGATAGTAATTTCATCCTGCGCCATCACCGCACTACCTGCTGCCTCTGTGTAGCTGGCCGCACGACCGCCGCTCTCAACAAGCCGCACATCATCAAGGTCAATTACAACACGGTTAACATCAAACGCGTCTATGGGAGCCCGGCCTACTGCGGCCAAAATACGCCCCCAGTTAGCATCCGAGGCATACAACGCGGTTTTGACCAATGGTGAGTGCGCAACGGTAAACGCCACGTTCAGTGCTTCTTGACGGGTCGCAGCATCGTTAACCTGAAGTGTGATGAGCTTTGTCGCCCCTTCCCCATCACGAATAATTGCCTGGGCAAGCTCAGTCATCACACGCTGTAGCGCGTTACGAAATACCGCAATCTGCTCATCGCTTTCGATACGCGCACCGCTGCCTGTCGCCGCTAGCATGCAGGCATCATTGGTCGACGTATCGCTATCAACGGTAATACAGTTAAACGAACGATCAACAGTTTCGCGCAGCAGTGTTTCGAGAAGCGTTTGCTCTATAGCGGCATCGGTAACCACAAAGCCCAGCATGGTAGCCATATTGGGCTTAATCATGCCGGAACCTTTGGTAATGCCGTTAATCGTGACCTGCTGCTGACCAATGGCCACCGTTACCGTAGCACCTTTCGCACGGGTGTCCGTGGTTAGTATCCCTTCCCCTGCGTGCTGCCATGCGAGGCTGGAGTTAGCCAGTGAACTGACAGCAGTTGGCAGACCTGCCAACAAACGCTCCATGGGCAGCGGCTCACCAATCACCCCTGTTGAGAAAGGCAGTACCTGGCTTTCTGCCACACCCAGCTGGGATGCTAAAGCGGCGCAGCTTGCATAGGCATCCTGCAAGCCCGTTTCACCCGTTCCAGCATTGGCGTTACCAGTATTAATTAGCCAGTAACGTGGCGCGATACCTTCACTTAAACAGCGCGCTATATGTGCTTTAGCCACCGATACAGGTGCTGCACAAAATGCATTTCGAGTAAAAACCCCAGCAACAGTGGCGGACTCAGGCAGCTCAATTACCACCGTGTCACGGCGATCAGGTTTCTTAATACCCGCCATTGCAGTGCCTAGGCGTACCCCCTTTATAGGGGGTAGCTCAGGAAAGGGAACGTTTCCCACCGCCATACTTTTCTCCTTCACATTAGCTCAAGAGCGCTGAGCGATTAGCTTAACTTACCGCAGCACTGCTTATATTTTTTGCCTGAACCACAGCTACATGGGTCGTTGCGACCCACTTTGGGCCCTTCCCGACGCAGCGGGCGGCCGTCAGCACCAGGTAGCTCCTGAGCGCTCTCGCTATTTTGCGCAGCGGGTTCGTCGTGTCGGCTATCTGCGGTCGCTTTTTCACGGGCTAACTCTTCACGGCGCTTCTGTTCTAGGGCATCAACCTCTTCAGGCTGGCGCACCTGTACATGGCTTAGAATGCGCGTGACGTCTGCTTTTATGTTGGTTAGCAGGTTTTGGAACAGCTCAAACGATTCACGTTTGTACTCCTGCTTGGGATTCTTCTGAGCGTAGCCGCGCAGGTGGATACCGCGGCGCAAGTGATCCATCGACTGAAGATGCTCTTTCCAGCGAGTATCCAGCACCTGCAGCATCACCTGCTTCTCAAAGCGACGAATCAACGCAGCGCCTGCTGCCTCAACTTTGGCTTCATAAGCTTCGCGGTGCATAGCTTGCAGGCGTTCACGGAGAATCTCTTCGCTGAGTCGCTCATCTTCTGCTGACCACTGCACCACAGGTGCGTCAAGGTTAAACTCTGTCTTCAGGTACGCTTCTAAACCCGGCAGATCCCACTGCTCCACCAAACTTTGCGGCGGCACAAAATCGCTGATCGCTTCTTCCATGACCTCTTCACGAATACCCAGCACTGCATCAGAGATATCATCAGACGCCAGAACTTCATTACGCTGATCATATATGACACGACGCTGGTCGTTGGCCACATCATCGTATTCAAGCAGCTGCTTACGAATGTCGAAGTTACGCCCTTCCACCTTTTTCTGAGCGCGCTCAACGGCGTTGGAAACCATTTTATGCTCAATGGCTTCACCTCGTTCTAAGCCCAGCGCCTGCATCAACCTCTTAACGCGATCAGAGCCAAACAGCCGCATCAGGCTATCTTCCAAGGAGAGGAAGAAACGTGTGGAGCCAGGGTCACCCTGACGACCGGCGCGGCCACGCAGCTGATTGTCAATGCGGCGTGATTCGTGACGCTCGGAACCTACTACGTGCAAACCGCCCGCTTGTAAGACGCCATCATGGCGCTTTTGCCACTCAGCTTTTAATGCGTCAACTTGTTCCTGGGTGGGGTTTTGCAGCTTCGCCGCCTCTGCTTCCCAGTTACCCCCCAGCATAATATCGGTACCGCGCCCGGCCATGTTGGTGGCAATGGTAATCGCCCCTGGACGCCCTGCCTGGGCAATAATTTCCGCTTCGCTCTGGTGCTGCTTGGCGTTCAAGACATTAAATTTCAGCCCCGCCTCGCGCATTAAGCGGGCAAGAAACTCAGAGGTTTCAATTGAAGCGGTACCTACCAGTACAGGCCGACCGGCTTCTGTTTCGGCTTTAACATCCTTAATAATGGCTTCGTACTTCTCTTCCGCACTAAGGAAGACCAAATCATTCAGATCTTTCCGAGCTAGCACACGATTAGTCGGAATCACTATCACGTCTAGGCCATAGATCTGACGGAATTCAAAGGCTTCTGTATCAGCCGTACCCGTCATACCCGCCAATTTTTCATAAAGGCGGAAATAGTTCTGGAAGGTAGTGGATGCAAGCGTTTGGCTTTCGCGCTGAACGGTAACGCCCTCTTTGGCTTCAACGGCCTGGTGAAGCCCCTCAGACCAGCGGCGACCCGGCATAGTACGACCGGTATGCTCATCAACAATAACGACTTGGTCTTCAGCGACAATATAATCAACGTCGGAGTGATAAAGGTGGCGGGCCCTTAGGGCGGAGTGCATGTGCTGTAAAAGATTAAGATTTTGCGCAGCGTAGAGTGAGTCCTCTTCACCCAGTAGCCCCTCTGCACGCATCAAGGCTTCTACTTTGTTATGGCCCTGTTCGGTGAGTTCAACCTGTTTTTGCTTCTCATCCAGCAGGAAATCGCCGGTTACAGTGGCCTCTTCATCTTCTAACACCTCGCCTTTTTCCAACTGCTGGGCAAGACGGTTTACGATGCCATAAAGGTCGGTATTTTCATCGACCGCGCCAGAAATGATCAGCGGTGTACGCGCCTCATCAATGAGGATTGAGTCAACCTCGTCGACAATGGCGTAATGCAGGCCGCGCTGCACTTTATCCTCAAGCGCGAACGCCATGTTGTCGCGCAGGTAATCAAAACCAAACTCGTTGTTGGTGCCGTAGGTGATGTCACACTGGTAGGCATGACGCTTCTCTTCACCACTTTGACCAGCAAAAATCACGCCGATGGAGAGGCCCAAAAACTCATACAACGGACGCATCCACTCAGCATCCCGGCGCGCCAGGTAATCATTCACGGTAACAACGTGCACACCCTTCTCAGGTAGCGCGTTTAAATAAACCGCCAGGGTCGCTACCAGCGTTTTACCCTCGCCAGTTTTCATTTCCGCAATGCGCCCGCGGTGCAGTGTCAAACCACCGACCATTTGCACATCAAAATGACGCATGCCCATTACTCGCTTACTCGCTTCACGCACTACCGCAAAGGCCTCGGGCAACAGGCTGTCGAGCGTTTCACCATCGCTTAGCCGTTGGCGTAGATGCGCTGTTTTACCTTGCAGATCGGCATCGCTTAATCCTTCCAACTCCGGTTCTAACTTATTCACATTAAGCACATTTTTCTGCATGCGCTTTACTTCGCGATCGTTTTTAGAGCCGACTACTTTACGTAACAAATTATTAATCATGAAAGTTCCAAATCATCATGAGCGCCCTACACCCAGGCGCCCTTTTTATATAAGGCAAATAAATTAGTTCTAACGTAGGAAGGAGTAAAAAGGAGGGCCGCGCTGGGTAAGCACATCTTTAGCCGCCACTAGGCGGCGCTTCACCACCGGTAATAAACGAGTGCGCGCAGGTAGTCGTGTTAACTGGCGAGTAAGGGTGCTAGCCCAGTAGCGCAGCGCGCGACGCTTTTTGGCAATCCACCTAGACTGTGCGCGTAAAATAGCTGGCACCCAAAAGCAGATACTGACGCTACGCTCACTGCCACGAAACGCATCTGCCGAGTGTAAACTTGCAGGCAACAAGCAGCTTACCAGAAGCCCAGCCAACCACCAGCGCGCTAGGCCATGTCGGCGCTGCCGCCGTGGCGAAGCGGTTAAGATATCTGGCGTTAACGACATGCTGTGGGCTAGCTCCTGGGCGTGTTAGGCTCTTCTGATCGGCGCTCGATCGAGTAGACTATTAATGGTCGCCCACTATGGGCTGCCAACGGTTTAGATTAAGAGATCACGGGAATTAAGCGTATGAGTATAAAGGTTAAGCGATCTCACGCACAGCCCATCACCCAACTGCTGTCTAAGTCAGGCGATGTTGGGCAACTAATGCGTCAGTCTCGCTTAATTGACCAAGCACAGCGGCACTTACGCGCTCACCTACCCGAAGAAATGCGTGAGCATATTTTCGTAGGCGGGTTTCGTGATGGGCGCTTAACGCTGATTAGCGGCCAAGCCAGCTGGCTAACGTGGCTTCGCTACGAGCAACGCCATCTACTTACCCTGCTCCACCAGTTACCTGGGTTTGAAAGCGTCAGCGCTTTTACTTTAAAAGTGCGCCCTGTACGACCAGTGGAGAGCCCCAAACGCTATACTAGATCGCTTTCTAGCAACGCCGGAAAAACCTTGGCTGAGTGCGCTAAAGATACCGACAACCCGGCGCTCAAGAAAGCACTAGAGCGCCTAGCCTCCCACGCCCCACACCACTCTGAACCTGAAAAGTGACTGCTCCCCACCCTACGTCGCTACGCAACCACGGGTGAGGCTTCCCACGTCTTAGGCCGCAGCCGGTGCGTGACCGGTCTTACACAGGCCTCGATGGGCAGAGACGGACAGCCCTTCCGCCTTTAATTTTAAAATGCCTTGCTGGCGAATAGTG